>DAORJS010000009.1:0-23843 GCA_035439185.1 Chitinophagaceae bacterium | reverse complement strand
CGCTTTTCTTCCGGTCTTATGATGAAAATGAAGCCCCCAGATTATCTCCCTATGGCATCATTGGAGCCGGCTTTTTTTCATTCAATCCGGAAGCTGGTCTTAACGGTCAATGGTATTTACTGGCACCTCTCAGAACAGAAGGACAGGGATTTGCAGAATATCCCGATCGTAAACCTTACTCGCTTAAACAACTGAATCTGCTGGGCGGATTGGGTCTCCGGTATGAAATCAATGATTTCCTGAATGCCAGGATTGAACTGGTGCATCGTAAACTGTTCACTGATTACCTGGATGATGTAAGTACCGGGTACATCAGTCCATCCCTGTTTAATAATTACCTGTCCCCCAGTCAGGCAGCCCTGGCGCAGCAATTGCATTTCAGACGCAATGAAATCAATCCCGCCGATGTACAACCGCTTCCCGGCGAACAAAGGGGTGATCCAAAGGATAAGGATGCTTATTTTACCATTCAGGCTAAAATCGGCTTTATGATCGGTGCCAGAAGAAGGTAGTATGGACCTGTTGCTGAAAATCATGTGTAAAGTCCTGCCATTTGCCGGGCTTTATTTTTTATTTTTACCCTACCTTATTGTAGCCAGTAAACCTGAACCTTATGCACCCACACCTGCCGCTTATACCTGAGTCTGCTTTCAACAGCGTACTTTCCTTTCGCCCCCTGGTGGAAGCACTCAAGAAAAATATCAATGAAGGGAATCCGGGTATGCAGAAATTGTACGGGGAAGTGGTGAAAGCCTTCGAAACTTATCCTGAATTACTGGAGCCGATCAGTGATCTGTCCGTCTTATTCAAATACACTGAACTGATTGAAGAACTTTTATCTGCTGTATTCCCTCCCACCACGGCCAACTTTATGTACGGGGTTTCGGTACCCTTCAAAAGAGTGGCGGTTTACGGCTCACCGGCTTTTAAAGCCAATCTGGTTAAACCAGGCACCAATGATATTATATTGCCAGAAAATCATGTAGGAGAAAGTTTGTCCGATCAAAGAGTCAGGGCTGCCTATGATATTATTCTGGAAAAATACTATCAGCTCAAAGGGCCGGGTACTTATAACTCAGTGTACCCTTATCCGGATGAAGCCAATGGGCTGAACCGTTATATGGAACTCCGGCTCGACCGGAGATTTATTACGGTGAGTCCGGTCGGGGAATTACCTGAATTACCCAAAACCCTGATGGACCAGCATACCAACCGCATGCTGAAGCTGGAAGAACTGGTACACCATATTCCCATTGATCAGTTCCGCTTTGAAGGGTTGGTCGTGATGCGGATCAATGATATAACCGAGCAGGCAGTCGTTACAGAGATTAAAAACAAACTGCTGCACTTTGATGCATTCGGAAACGGCGCCAGTGATTTCATCGAACTGGAACAATATGTACAAAGTCTGATCAGGATCAAAGACCTGGGAATTGGTTTAACACCCTTCTTCCGCATCAATGGGCATTATATTTATTCAGATCTTCATAATACAAACAGTATCCTTTTCCGCCACCTGCATTCTATCCCCGAAAAAGATGAGATCAGTGATTATTGCAAACTCTTATTCAGGGAAAGCGATCAGCCCTTGCTTTTTGAAACTATTTCGGAGCAGGCGCTGGCTGATTTTCAATGTTTGCAATATTACCACCGGGAAGGCGTACGTTCTTTACTGATTTGTCCGCTGAAACTGGGTCATGAACTGATCGGGATGCTGGAAATCACTTCCGAGAAACCCGGGCAACTGGTGCCTGCCTTTATCAGTAAAGTGGAATCCGTAATGCCCCTCTTCACTTTAGGGCTGGAGAAAAGTCTGGACCAGCTGAATTATGAAGTGGATAAGGTGATCAAGAAAAAATTTACCGCCGTACAGCCATCAGTAGAATGGAAATTCACTGAAGTGGCGCTTGATTTTATCGTACACCAGCATGAAAAAGAAAACAGCAAGATCAAACGAATTTGTTTTGATGATGTCTGGCCACTTTACGCAGCACTGGACATCCGTAATTCTTCCACTGAACGTTCACAGGCCATTCAGCGTGATGTGCTGGAACAACTGAATCTGGCAAAGACGGTGGTGGACAAAGCCATTTCAAGCCTGAGTTTTCCTCTATTACAGGAACTGGCTTTCAAGATCAACAAGTTCATCATGGCGGCTTCCGATGTATTGCAATCGGAAGAAGAAATGAGCATCAATGATTTTATGAAGACACAGGTGCAATCTGTTTTCCATCACCTGCGATCCACGGAACATTCACTGAAAACAGAGATCGATCATTATTTTTCGATGTTAGATCCGCAGACCGGAATGCTTTATAAACACCGGAAAGATTATGAAAGCAGTGTAACAAAAATCAACGAAACCCTGTCCCGGATCATTGATAAAGAACAATTATCCGCACAAAAAGTTTACCCGCATTATTTTGAAAGGTTTGTAACAGACGGACTGGAGTTCAATATCTATATCGGACAGACCATTGCCCCACGGAAAAAATTTGACGAGATCTACCTGCAGAATATGAAAATGTGGCAATTGACAGTGTTGGCCAAAGCTGCCCGGGTCACCCACCAGCTGGAAGATGAACTCAGTCATAAACTGAGAACCACCCAGCTGATTCTGTCCTATAGCCAGCAACTGTCTGTTACTTTCAGAACAGAAGAAAGAAAATTTGATGTGGATGGCACCTACAATATCCGATATGAGATCGTGAAGAAAAGAATTGACAAAGTCAGGATCAGGGATACCAATGAAAGACTGACACAACCCGGAAAAATTGCAATTGTCTATTCACAGGCAAAGGATGCAGCTGAATACACCGAGTATATTGAGTTCCTGCAAAACCAGGGATTATTGAAGCCCGGTATTGAAAAATATGATCTGGAAGAATTACAGGGCGTATCAGGTCTTAAAGCCCTTCGTGTAGATGTGAATTTTGAAGAGAAACCTGTGAAGCCGGTTACTGTTGAACTTTCACAGACCACAACGGATCAGTTGCTGGGTAAATCCTGAGAGGGGGTATGTGAGAATAGAAGAGATTTTCACCGCAGAGACGAGGAGAGCGCAGAGCTTTCTCCCGAAATGTCCTGTGAGCATAGAATCTGGGTTCATGCGCTGTGTATCGCTGTGCTCGCTGTGGTTTACATTTTTAAAACGTAAAAACCACGAAGGCACAAAGACAATAAGTAAAAGAAATCGGGTTTCAAATCTTAGTGTCTTTGTGCCTTCGTGGCTAAAACAATTTCCGAAACAGCTTCTCTCATAAGAAGCTTATTTTTTCATCAGAACTTAAAGAACAGTCCTGCAGAGATCAGCATATCCTCACTGGAAACACCCACACCCGCATTCAATACAAACTTGCGGAGCGGAGAGAACCAGATACCGCCACCATAACCGGTTGCCATCTTGGATACATTGTCGTTATCAACCCATACCCTGCCTGCATCCACAAAAGCATACATTCCGATTGAAGCCGGGAAGAGATAAGTTTTCAGGTTAGCCCATTTCCAGCGGAGTTCAGTCTGGTTAGAAAACGCGCTTTTTCCGGCAAAACGTTCCCGGCGATAACCGCGGAGTGTTTCATTATTACCCAATGATTGGGCCTGATAAAATTCAAAATCCATTCCCTTAACCAGGTTCGCTCCGAAATTGATCCGGTTGGCCCAAACCAGCCAATCCTTGGCCAATGGCAGGAAGAAACTGAAATCAGTATTGATATTAGAGATATGGTCATAGCTGTTCTTATTACCGGCGAGATAACGGAAACTGGTATTCCAGAAAATACCTTTGGAAGGAATGGCCGGATTATCCCTGGTGTCTACCATAAACATGGCTTTCACACCAAAATAAGACTGGCGCTGATTAACTGTACTGGTCAGACCGGCAGGCGGACTTACCTCAACATTTCTGATCTTATTGAATTTATCCGTTGAATCATAATGGAAGAACTGGAAATTAGGACCAATGGAGAAAGTCACTTTATCCGAGAAACGATGACGGATAAACAATGCGATATCTCCCAGATCGTACCGTACCCGGTAGTAGCGGAATTGTCCTTCCTTTGATTCATCATACACCGAGTTCATTCCATATCCAAAGAAATTGGTGGTGAAATTATTCGGGCCACGGTAATCAATTTCAGTAGTCAGGTCCGTCCTTCTTCCCAATACCCCAATGAATTCATTATTATAAGTAATGCGCAGGGCCTTGGTTGAAAAGGCAAATAATCCTTTAAACTGGTGCAGGGATTTATACGGTGATTTCCTGAAGCCGTGACGGATATATTTAAATGTAGGTCCGATAAACAGGCCGTCATCCGGTGTAAAGCCCAGGGTTCCGAATACAGACTGGAATGGATATTTATAATAAAGACGTTCATAGGAATTGACAATGGTATCATTCCGCAGTTTGCGGCGGAAGGGGCCTGTCAAAGTATTGTTACCATCGGTTCTGTCGTACACCAGCACATCATCTTCTTTAGAAGTATTTTCAAACTGATCTGCACCATCTCCACCAATCATCCGCACTTTGATTTTATCGTTGGTTCCGCTGATGGTGAATTTATCATCTCCGCCAAAACCATAAATACGTACTTCCTTGGTTTGCAGGGGTTCAAATTTCCGCTCATACATTTTGGTGGATATAGCGCCTTCCTTGGTGATTTTATATACTTCCACCAGTAATGAACCATCATCATTCCGGGTCAGTTTATACTGCTCAGTCTTATCGCTACCGGTTACACTCACGATTTCATTCAGAAAACGGTAGTAGGCCATCACATCGGCCACAATAAAATTGCGCCTGTCTTTCAGGGTTTGTATAATCTTCGGTCCGTGAAAATCCCTGATTTCAGCGGGTTGCTGGGCAATAGCCTTTTCAATGACTGCGTCAGTCATTTTTGCTAAAAAGCTTTCTGCCTCTTTTTGCCAGTCCTGCTCAGTGAGGCTGGTCAGAAAAAAGCGATCGAGGTTACGGGCAGCAAAATTAAACCGGGCAATACTTTTTGCCTGGGGTTTAAAGCCCTCCAGTTGGGGAACCAGTGAACGGCCCTTGATAAATCCGGGCAGGATCCCCTGGTTGATATAAAATGCCTGATCCCTGTCTTTGGCAATCGGATAAAAAGTTTTTCCCTTGCCATTATCCCAGGCGCCCCAGTTCCACTGGTCTTCGTGACGATCAAGGTCCATCACAAACATATCCAGGATTCTCACCCTTAACATGGCTAATTGGTCAACTGCATTGTCATTGTCATCTTTCAGTTTATCTGCTACTTCATCAGTATCATATCCTTTTTTCACGGAATCCGGGAAACGTTCTTCATATAATACCATCATGTTTTTAAAATCATCCCGGTATTCTCCCAGTTTGGGATCATCGCCGATATATACCACTTTGGGATTACCGTGTGGTACACCCGCTGCTTCAGAAAGCACGGCCATGGAAAGGGCAGCATAGGGGTAAGAAGCCGATACTCCATCTGACACCAGATCAGCTGCTGCCTCACTCTGCAGATTGCCCGGCAGTGTTTTACTTGTAATAAATTTGGTAATGGAACGGATTGTGTATTGTTTACCATCCGGTGCTTCCAGTCTTAAAGATTTGGTTTGTTTCCCACCCCCTCTTTTAACCGGGGTCAGGCCTCCATGTTCAGTGGCCAGGTTCAGCACAGGAACAGTAATGGGCGTATTCCATTCCTGACGGTAATTGGCTCCCATCCATTTAGCCCTGGAGCGGTTGGTCCTGAATTTACCACCGGCAGCAGTCGCTGTTCCGGGTGTACCCTGGGCCTGGATCTCAGGTGCCACAAAAAAGGCCGATAAAATAATGAGCAAAAAAATTCTCATGATTGCAGGTTTTGGTTAAGGTTAAGCGATCATCTGAATCGGAAAAGATACGATTTTTTAAAATTATCCAAAATTACAAATGCAGCCCTACAACTTTTCGGTAATTTATTGAACGGCTGCCTCCTAATACATTATGATATTTTTTCATTTTAACCAGATTTTTTCACTATAACCGGCCTGTCTGCAAAAACTTTTGTGTAAATTGACCCGCTATAAAACCGGAGTTACCGGGATTTGTTATTTCCAGATAAGGATTTTCATTTTTCCGGCATCAAAGCCAGTTCTTTTGCCACCTAACTTTAAAAATACAGGCTGCTAACCCAGCGGGGATGAAACAATATTTTTTACTGATAACAGGGCTGTTAGTAGCCATTTCCCGGCTCGGTGCACAAACAGACACGATTAGCCAGCGAATCATTCTGATCGGAGACGCCGGTCAGCTGACGAATGGCCGTCACCCTGTGGTGGATGCAGTAAAAAAGAATATTCCGCTTGATAATAAGACCACCGTACTTTTTCTTGGCGACAACCTTTACAAGCACGGTCTTCCTGATGAACAATATAAAAATTATGCGCAGGCCAGAGCCGTACTGGACACACAGTTGTCAATAGCCGATGGCACTCCTTCAAAAGTATATATGATACCAGGCAACCACGACTGGGAAAACGGCAGTCGTGGTGGATATAATGCCATTCTTCGTCAGCAATTATATGTGGACTTTCTGGGCAAGAAAAATGTCAAGTACTATCCGGAAGACGGCTGCCCCGGACCGGTAGAAGTTCCGGTGGGCAAGGATGTGGTCATGATTCTCTTTGACAGCCAGTGGTGGCTCCACCCTCATGATAAACCGGAAATTGAATCGGATTGTAAATGCAAAACCAAGGAAGAACTGGTGGATCAGATTGCCGATATTGCCGCCCGCAATGCTAAAAAACTGGTCTTGCTGGCCTGTCACCACCCCTTCAAAAGCAACGGTATCCACGGCGGCTTCTTCACGTTGAAACAACATATTTTTCCCCTGACTGACCTGAAGAAGAGTTTATATATTCCTATGCCCGTATTGGGCTCCATTTATCCCATTGCCAGGAGCGTTTTTGGTACACCGCAGGATATCAGTCATCCGAACTATACCAATATGATCAACCAGATCACGGATGCCGTTCGCCGGTCTTCTCCCAATGTGGTATTTGTATCAGGGCATGACCACAACCTCCAGCTGATCCGGGAAGATGGTTATAACTATATCGTGAGTGGCGGTGGCTGCAAGCAGGGCCGGACCTCCAATAACAAGAACAGTTTGTTTAACTCCACTTCAGAAGGGTTTGTAGTAATGGAAATCTCTGCCAACAAATCAGTCAATGCTACTTTTTATACCGTACTTGATTCTGTCAAAAAATATAACAGCATCCCCCTGCTGAATTTTACAAAACTCGACCCCGCCTTTGTTGACACAAGCATTAAAGCAGCTATTGATACCAGTTTCACCTATCCCGATAGTGTAAGTGCTGCCATCACTAAAGAACTGGGACCCGTCAAAGGAATGAAAAAGTATTTCATGGGGAATAATTACCGGAAAGAGTGGTCTGCTCCGGTTAGCATGCGCATATTCAACCTGCGCCGCGAAAAAGGAGGATTCACTATTGAAGGATTAGGTGGCAGTACACAGACCAAATCATTGCGCCTGAAAAACCGGTCAACCGGCGAAGAGTGGGTATTGCGGAGCATGAATAAAAGTCCGGTCAACACCATTCCTGAAGCTTTCCGTGGAGCCGTGGTAAAAGACATTGCGACCGAGCTTAAAACATCTACTTACCCCTATGGGGCTTTTATTACACCGGGTCTGACTGATGCACTCGGACTGGCATCTGCCAAACCTGAATTATTTTTTATTCCGGATGATCCGGCCCTCGAATTTTACCGGCCCCTCTTTGCCAATACCGTTTGCATGCTGGAGAAAAGAAATGCTTCTTTTGATAACAGCAAAACCCTGACCACAGCCAAGTTGATGGATAAGATGCTGGAGGAAAATGATCACCGGCCTCAACAGCAGGATGTACTTAAGGCCAGACTGATGGATATGCTGATTGCGGATTATGACCGCCATCTGGATCAGTGGCGCTGGGGCAGCATTGATACTGGGAAAGGGAAAATTTATTACCCCATACCCCGCGACCGCGATCAATCTTTCTTTTATTCCAATGGCCGCCTCTTACGTTTTATCAGTGGCAGGTCCATGCCTTTCCTCAAAGGTTTCCGTGAAGATATCCCTTCTGTCAACTGGCTGAATTATATCGCCCGTGATTTTGACCGTATCTTCCTTACTGATCTGGATCAGGAAGACTGGGAAAAAACGCTGAACAGATTTACAACCGAACTGACAGATTCAGTAATCCGGAAAGCAGTAAAACTATTACCCCCCGAAGTGTACACTTTACATGGCGAGAAGATCACCCATAAATTAATCAAGCGCCGGGATGCACTCACGGCTGCTGCGATGAAATACTACCGGTTTATTTCAAAACAGGTGAATATCATCGGCAGTAACCAGAAAGAATATTTCCGGGTTTCCAGTATTGGTGATAAACTGGAAGTAAGGGTATTCGCTAAATCTAGAAAAAGTGATACCAGCTTCGTGATGTACAACCGGATTTTTGACCCAAAAGTTACCCGGGAGATCCGCCTTTTCGGATTACATGATGAAGATGTATTTGACGTGGATCCGAAAGCCAGCTCAAGAATCAAACTTCGTATTATTGGTGGAAGAGGCATAGATACATTTAATATCCGTGGAAAAGTGGAAGCCCTGCTTTATGATTTAAAAGATGATGGTGGCGGTGGTGATTATTTTGTAAAAGACAGCAGCCATGCCAAAAAACGTTTCTCCAATGATCCTCCTGTAAATGATAAAAGCATTCTGGGCTTTAATTATAATTACAGCCGCTTTCCCCAGGTACACCTTAATTATAATTCGGATGATGGTCTCCTGCTCGGTGCCGGATTCTCGCGCCGGACATTCGGATTCAGGAACCTGCCCTATGCAACCGACCAGCGCTTAACAGCTTTATATGGAATTGACCGGGGCGCCATCCGTCTGCAATACCGGGGCGAATTCAACCATATTACCCGTAATCTCGATCTGCTGATCAGGGCGAATTACAGCACACCCACATTACATAATTTCTTTGGATTGGGCAATAACAGCAGGTATGATGAGCAATTGCCCCGCCGGTACTATCAGGCACTCTTTAATTATTTTGAAGCTGAAATCCTTTTCCGCAAACGCTATTTCGATAACCTGCACCTGATGATCGGGCCCTGGTATTCTCATTATACTGCCAGTCCGTCAAAGAATGCTAATACGGTGTTGGGTAAAGCACCCCAAGTGGGCCTGAATCAGGAAGAAGTATTCCGTAAAAAAACCTATGCCGGTGTCAAAGCCGCCCTGATTCTGGATAACCGGAATAAAGAATTTTTCCCGACCCGGGGAATGTATTGGAAACATGAATTACTCCTTTCATCAAGGATCAGTTCCGGTGAAGGAAAATATGTGGCTTATACGAATGATATGTCACTTTATGCCAGTCTCCGGGAACCTGCCAAACTGGTGATGGTGATGAAATTCGGCGGGGGCCGGATCTTCTCCAAGAATTTTGAGTATTTCCAGGCCATGAGTATCGGCGCACAAAATGATCTGCCGGGATTCCGGAAGAACCGTTACGCAGGTAAATCTTCCATGTATGGTGGTTTAGAAATGCGGATGCAGTTATTCCACCTGAATTCCTATATCATGCCCGGACCAGTTGGCCTTTCTGCTTTTTATAATGTAGGTAAGGTTTGGTTACCCGGCGACCGGAACGGATCGAAGAAATGGCATGGGGCATATGGACTTGGACTGTATTACCTGCCCTTCAATATGTTTTCCATCTCTGCTTATGCAGGTTTTGATGATGGGGTGAAAATGTTCAATTTCGGATTGGGAACTAAGTTCAATCTTACCTACTGATCCTATTTACTTCTCATGGAGAAGACCAATAATAAACCTTTTACTATTATATACGGTAGGGAGCCCTACCTGCTGTCCATCGTAATGGCGGTTCCCATTATACTTATCTGGATACTTTTTGTCAGCAAAAATCATCATTGGGATCAGCAGTTGCTGAACCAGTCTGGCCAACTGATCAGCCCCGGTCTTACCCCCTGGGTTAAATTCATTACTTTTCTGGGGAACCACGCATTCCTGATCCCTGCCTTTATTTTTCTGATTATTGTTTTGCTGCTGCTTCGCCAGAAAAAAGAAGCCCTCCAAACCTTATTGGTGGCATTGAGCAGTCTGGGAATCTTGTCGCTTTTCAAAAATCTTTTTCAACGCGACCGGCCTGATCACCCCTTGGTTGACGGTATTACCAATTATAGTTTTCCCAGCGGACATGCCATGATGAGTATTGCCTTTTATGGAATACTGATGATACTGGCGGTCAGGCATATCCGGAATCATTCACTCAGAAATCTGGTGATTGGTTTACTGGTACTGCTGATCCTGCTGATCGGTTTTAGCAGGATCTACCTGCGGGTACATTTTCCTTCTGATATCATTGCCGGATATTGTTTCGGGATCGCCTGGCTTTGGCTGAGCTGGCGGATCACAAGCCGGATCCATTTGCATTAATTGGCTTTATACCTGAATTGCAGGATAGTAGCTCTTGATGAAACCCCTTCATTGGAGATATACATGGTACCATCATTTTTGAAGGTAAGTCCTTCCGGTTGCGGAAACAGTTTCTCTCCCAATTCAAAAACCTGTTCAGGGTTTCCGTTCAGGTCACAAATCACCAGCTGACTGGCAGCAGAAGATACGATATACAATTTCTTATCAATGGGGTGAATGCCAGCCGCAGAAGGTTGAAGCTTTGAAGTTTTGTGATGACCCAGTTTGGTTGACATATCCTTTATTTTAGCCGCATCAATCTGGTACAGGGGCTCATTCACAAAACCAATGGAATCCGGATAAAATGCAAAGGCACTGACCTTGGATTTATCATCCATAGCGCAGTTTTTACAAACCATCACGAGGGCTTTCCGGGCGGTATCGGCATACAGGGTTTCAAAATCGTTGGTACCGGTGATATTTAACTGTCCCGCTTTTTCCCCGCTGATCACTTTTCCGGTACTATCTCTGTTGATTTTTATAATCGTTCCATTGCTGATGAGTACATAAGGAGTCCCGTTATAAATAGCAATATCTTCATAATCCCCCTTGGCTCCAAACGGATATTCTGCAGTTATTCCATTAGCGGTTTTATCCAGAATAAACAATTTTCCTGCTTCATCATAGTGGGCCAGAAACTCATCCCGGCGTGTATCCCAGGCGAGCCCTGAAATTTCTTTTAGCTTCAGATCCAGTTTAAATGTCTGAACGGTTTTGAAACTATAATGCGGGGGCGACTTAATCATCCTTACCTTTTGTTTACAGCCTGCCAGCAATGAAAAAAGGAATAAAATGAATAATCCGGACTTGTTTGACTTGAAATTTAAAAAACTCATTCCGCTGATTTTGGTTTAAATTTATCAAAAGTTATCTTTATAGCATGACTGACGACCAATTACTTATTCTGCAGGATGCCCAGACCATGGTTACGGACATGCTGCAAAATAAGCTTGACAAAAATATAAAGTTCCATACGCTTCAACATACCCGGGAGGTTGTGGCCGCCTGTCAGCTGCTGGCCGACAGCGAGCAAATCAGCGAAAATGACCGTTTTGCCCTCTTTCTTGCCGCCTGGTTCCACGATACAGGCTATACCACCGGGACTTCCATCAACCATGAAGCAGCCAGTATAAAAATGGCAGAGGAATTCATGCAGTCCAAAAATCTGGATGAAGCTACACAATTGCGGGTAAAAGGTTGTATCAATGCCACCCGGATGCCGCAAACACCCGATAATTACCTGGAAGAGATCATTTGTGATGCGGATCTTTTTCATCTGGGAACAGCCGCATTTGACGAAAAGAACCGTTTACTCCGGCAGGAACTGAATGAATTCGGAGACAATGATGTTTCCAAAAAGGACTGGAGGAAGATCAATATCCGTTTCCTGGAAAGGCATACTTATTTTACCACCTATGGCAGGGAGCAGTTGCAGCCGGTAAAAGACCAGCACCTGATCCGTCTGCTGAACAAAGAGGATGATATAAAACCTGAAACCATGAAACCAGAGAAAAAAGAAAAAGACAAGGACAAAAAAGAAAAAATAAAGGACCCGGCTGAAGCAGCCGCTGCAGCGGAGGCAAAATTGAAAAGAGAAAAAGAAAAAGAAGCCGACAGAAGTATTGCCACGGTATTCCGCATTATGGCCCAAAGCCATTCGAACCTCAGTGGTATGGCCGACTCCAAAGCCAATATCCTGATTTCGGTAAACTCCATTATTCTTTCCATCATGATGGCCAGTCTGTTTGAAAAATTGCAAACGGACCCCAATCTTAGGATACCAGTTGCTATTCTGACACTGATATGTGTTCTCTCTATCGTATTTGGTATCCTGGCTACCCGACCCAATGTTTCCCATGGCACTTTTACCCGGGATGATATAGCCAGTAAAAGAACCAACCTGCTTTTCTTTGGCAACTATCATAATATGAGCCTGGATGATTACAACTGGGGAATGACAGAAATGCTGGGAGATAAAGTGTATATGAACAACAGCATGATCAAGGACCAGTATTTTCTGGGCGTGGTATTGGCCAAAAAATACAAGTACCTCCGGATCGCTTATAATATTTTCATGTATGGACTCATCCTTGCCATGCTGGCTTTTGTGATTTCCTTTATGCTGCCTAGCGCTACTGAAGTCTATACCTGATCCGGTTTCCGGATTGTAAGAAATTATAAAGACCCGCGAAATGAGGGTCTTTTTTTTCGGGGCAACATTTTTATTCCACAGGTAAACCATAACCTGCAGTCTGCCTGAGAAAGTTCAGGATGGAATTCAGGGATTCCTGCCTGTCAGGAATTATTTTTGTGCCCTAAATCACTAAACCCCCTATTATGAAAAAATGGATTTTATTCCTTGCAACGGCCAGTCTGTTTGCCTGCAACAACAAAAAAGAAGACAAACCCGGAGAAACCAGCACCAACCCTGAAACAACAACCACTACCCCTGCTGAACCAGCTGCTACATTAGGTACTGCCGACAGTTACTCCAATTATACAGTAACTGTAGAAGGAAAAGAAATCAAACTCAGTGGCAGTATCTTGGTTGACAAAGACCCTAAAAAATTAAAAGCAGATGCTCCCTATCGTGGGATGATCACCACCAGTTCAGGCCCCAATAATGAAGGCATGATCCTCCGCTTTGTTTTTGATACCAAGGCAGGTACTTATCCCCTGACCGGAATGAGCTTTGGACGCGGTAAAGATGATAATTCCCAGCAGTTTGGCGGATTAATGGGAGGTGAAGAGAAACTCTATGATACCAAGGTTACCCTGACCGAGTGCAAGGACATGGGAGATAATGGAGCCGGCGGACATAAATGGAAAATCAGCGGTACTATTGAAAACCTTACCATACCAGCGCTGGGAATAATGCTCATGGAAAAGGAAAAAAATCATCCCAAAGAAATCAAGATTGATAAAGTCAGTTTTACTGATCTGAGTTTTGATGATAATGCAGAAGAAATGCTGCAAAAAGCCATGGACCAGCTGAAGGAAATGAACAAAAACAAGAATAAATAATATTATTTAGCCTCTATTTTTAAAGGGTTGTCATAAAGTGACAACCCTTTTTATTTAGGAAGATGGGCTACCAGTTCCACTTCCAGTCTTGCTTCATGCATATAAAGGCGGCTGACCTGCACCCAGGTAGCTGCCGGAAAGTCTCCTTTATAAAAAGCCTTTCTGGCTTCATTGTATTTCTTCATCGCTTCGATATCTGTGGTATATAAATTCTCTTTGACCACATTTTGAAAACCGGCGCCAAATGATTTCAGTGATCTTTCCAGGGCCTGGTAGACCTGACGGATCCCTGCCGGTGTAACTTCCAACGCTACAGCTCCGGAGATATAGAGCATATTATCCACTTTCACTACCTGGACATATCCTGCCAGGGTATCCTGTTTAAGGGAATCACCCCAATGCCATTTTTCTTTCTTGATTTCATTTTGCTGTCCCTGCATCACCAGCAGAAAGACACATTGAAAGATGACCAGTAAAGTAATTGCCTTTCTCATATGTATAATTTTCAAGAAAGGTATGTGCCCATCCGGTTAATAAAAGTTAAAAAATGGATAAGCGGAGAGAGATGCGGTAACTGTAATTAGTTTTTTACCAGTAATTCGGCATTCGCCACCCGCATTACAAAATAAGGATGGCTTGCTTCTTTTCTTTTCAGTATAATATAGAATGGCTGGTTGAAGACCAGTTTCTTCGGTGGCGGCATTTCCATTCGTACCGGTGCAATGGCTGAATCCACGGCCATTTCTGCATGGCTTTCTGCTACAGCCCCGGTTTCATTCAGGATAAAACCGGTTCGCTGGTAAGCGGTCACAATGGTTCTTTGTCCGTCTTTCAGGTATAACAGCTGTCCTTCAAGACCTTTATAATGTGCTCCTATATTGAATTTAGTTTCCGGAATTGAAATCACATCATCCGAATTAAAGCGGTACTTCCATTGAAGTGATTCCCTGCCCGCCTGTGCTGATCCGGTATTGTTCCAATCCTTTGCTTTCGCAACCACTGCTCCTAAAGTCGGCAGACTATCCCTGCATAAGAGCAGCCATATTTCATGTGCCTCATCTTTGGGAAATATCTTTAATAAAAAAGCCTGATCCGACTCATAATATCCAAGCTGACAAAATTCCCTGATCGCGGGATCCGGGTTATACATTCCAAATGCTTTTACTTTCTGCCCATTGAATACAAGCGGTGTATCAGCTATCTCCATTTTCGATGGAAAGGGAAGGGTCTTATTAAAAAAAGCTTCAGCAAGAATGGCCGTTCCATCAATTTCTGTCCGGATGCTGTATTCATCTTTTGTGAGTGCTGACTGAAACCCAACAGCCTGCCTTAAGAGATTGAGATCCCCGCTATATCGATTGCTTTCCAATAGTCCTCCGGGTAGTAAACGGGAAAGTGTATCCCAGGCATATTGCATGGCTACCGCATACACTGTATTACGGGATGGATCTATGGGATGATCCAGTGTAGTTACAAAATCGGTGGACTTCAGGCTGTCAATGGAAACCACTTCAGGTAATACTGACCAGTTGGTATCGCTGACTTTTCCCTTTGGTGAATGGCAGGCCATCAGGCACACTACCATTGCTGTAATAAAAGAAACTAAAGCTCTTTTTCCCATTCAATTTAAAGGCTACCTAATTTAAACCACCCAGCATCTGATCCAGCTTCAACACCAGTTCAGTCTTGGTGATAGGTACACCCATGATTTTATTATATGCTTTGGCATCAATCAGGAACTGGTCACGGATAATTTTAATCAGTTGGCCGTTATTAATCTCAGGAATCAATACCTGGTCAAAGTTCTTCAGTATTGCCCCCAGGTTTTTAGGAAATGGGCGGATATAACGCAGATGGGCATGACTAACGGCTTCACCACGTGCCTGTAATTCAGCAACCGCTGATTTAATGGCACCATAAGTTGAACCCCAACCCAGTACCAGAATTTTTCCTTTTTCGGGTCCACTGTCCAGTTTCTGCTCGGGGATATAGTCAGCTATCTTGTCTACTTTCTCCTGCCTGATCTTCACCATCAACTGATGATTCTCTGGTTCGTAGTTGACGTTTCCGGTATTATTTTGTTTTTCAATACCACCAATCCGGTGTTCAAGTCCTGGTGTACCGGGAACCGCCCAGGGCCTGGCCAGTTTTTCATCGCGCAGGTAAGGCAGGAACTTGGTTTCTCCATGTCCCAGTTCAGTTTTGAATTTTACCGGGATGGGGGCTAATTGTTCACTGTTTGGGAATTTCCAGGGTTCAGCTCCATTGGCAATATAGCCATCACTGAGGAACATCACCGGTGTCATGTGCTGAACAGAAATACGCACGGCTTCATAGGCAGCATCAAAAGCATCGGCCGGAGTGGACGCCGAAATAATTGGCATCGGACATTCCCCGTTTCGGCCATAATAAGCCTGCATCAGATCACTTTGTTCTGTCTTTGTCGGTAAGCCGGTAGATGGACCACCCCGCTGGATATTGATCACAATCAGCGGAATTTCCAGCATTACGGCCAGACCAATGGCTTCACCCTTCAGGGCAATACCCGGTCCGCTGGAAGTAGTAACCCCCAATGCACCACCATAAGCAGCGCCAATTGTGGAAGTGATTGCGGCTATTTCATCTTCCGCCTGGAATGTTTTTACCCCAAAATTTTTATAGCGTGATAATTCATGCAGGATATCTGATGCTGGTGTAATGGGATAAGAACCCAGGAAAAGGGGAAGACCGCTTTTCTGTGAAGCGGCAATCAGGGCATAGGCAACAGCCTGGTTACCCATGATGGAGCGATAGGTACCAGGTTCCATTTTGGCCTTCTCCACCGCATAGGTCGTGGTAAAGGTTTCCGTGGTATCTCCGTAATTATAACCGGCCTGCAGTACTTTCACATTACTATCAAGAATATCCGGCTTCTTACCGAATTTCTCTTTCAGAAAGTCAATGGTATTATTCATATCCCGGTTATACATCCAGTACAGAAAACCGAGTACAAACATGTTTTTGGCCCTGTCTTTCTCCTTCATCCCAAGGGTGATATCCTTCAGCGCTTCCCGGGTCATCTTGGTCACATCCATTTTGATCACATCATACCCGTCCAGACTGCCATTCTCCAGTGGGTTCTCTCCTTCCGGATAATTGGCCAAACGCAGGTTCTTGGCATCAAATCCATCAATATTGGCGATGATCTTGCCCCCTTTTTTAAGGGCAGTGAGGTTTACTTTCAATGCGGCAGCATTCATAGCGACCAGTACATCCACGGCATCTCCGGGTGTGTACACGCTATCACTGGAAAAACGCAACTGGAATCCGCTGACCCCGGGTAAGGTACCCTGCGGGGCCCTGATCTCGGCCGGGAAATCCGGGAAAGTGGCCAGATCGATCCCCATCATAGCGGTATTATTGGTAAACTGACTTCCTGTGAGCTGCATCCCGTCCCCGCTATCACCGGCGAACTTGATCACTACATCCTGTAAGACTTCCTTTTTCCTGGACATATGGCTGTTTAAAATGTTTTGCGAATTTAAAACAATTCAGGTTCCGAAAGGCTTGATTTTTCTCAGCAAAAAACCGGCCCCGACTGCAGCAATATCAGCAAGTATTTTTATATTGGTAGAGTTAAATTTTCCCTATGCATTTAGTATACAGGTCCCTGATCGCTCTTCTTCTCCTGCCCCTGGTTGTTCCGGCCCAGTCCGACGAAGATATTTATGAAGCCAACCGCCTGAAGAAAGTATTCACCGATGACCGGGTGGTCGCCACCCTGGTGGAGGAGGAATTTAATTTCGATAAAGGCCGGAGTGATGACAAACGACCGGTAGTAGTGGCCACCCGCAATACGGGCATTAATTTTTTATCCCTCCGGGAAAGTGCAGGTATTCAATACTACGATTTCTATAATTCTTTTACGAAAATCACCTCCTTCAAACAATTGGAAAAAATGAAGGGGATGTTTGGGGTGAAGAAAAATTATAATGTAGGATATGCTATTGACCGGTCTGCCAGTTCCAGTGATTATTTTTCCGATGACAGCCGGGTGAAATATTTCAATATCGGTTTCTCCGGATATGGAGATGCTACCCGGGTGGAGACAGAAAAAAAATACCTTGACAGCAAATACCTTACTTCTGTTTACTTCCACAGCTTTTATCCCGCCAAGGAAAAAATCATCCGGGTGAAAGTACCGGACTGGCTGGAACTGGATCTGCGGGAATACAATTTTGCTGATTTTAAAGTAACCAGGCAAAAGACCACTGAAAAGAACATGACGGTCTATACTTTTAAAATTCAGAATATTCCTGCTATCAAAAATGAAAGCCGTGGTATCGGAATGGCCTATATGTACCCGCATATTGTATTTGTGGTGAAATCGTTCACCAACGACGGAAAAAAAGAAAAAGGATTTGCTGATGCCGGCGATTTATACAACTGGTACAATTTCCTCTATCAGAAAACTGCGAACAAACCGGAAGATTTCAAATCAAAAGTGACTGAACTCACCCGGGGGAAAACCACAGATATTGATAAAGTAAAAGCCATCTTTTACTGGGTGCAGGACAATATCCGCTATATCGCATTTGAAGACGGACTGGCCGGTTTTATTCCAGCCTCCGCGCAGGATGTGTACAAATCCAAATACGGAGATTGCAAGGGCATGGCCAATCTCATTACTGAAATGCTGAAACTGGCCGGCTTCGATGCTTACATGACCTGGATCGGAACCCGCCATATTCCCTACGATTATACCCTTCCTTCACTGGCAGTGGACAACCATTGTATCAGTACTGTGATGATTGGCGGAAAAGAATATTACCTCGATGGAACCGAAAAATATATTCCCTTTGGCGACTATGCCTGGCGGATACAGGGTAAAGAAGTACTGATCGGGAAAGGAGATAAATATGAGGTGAAGAAGGTTCCGGTTATGGATATTGAAAAAAGCAAACTGCTTACTCAAACCAGTTTTCAGCTCAAAGACAATGTACTCAAGGGACATGTAAAAGCCACACTGACCGGTGAACAAAGAACAAGGTTTCATCAATACTATCATGACCTGCCCACACATGATAAAAAGAAAGTGATCCAGCGCTTCCTTGAATTCGGGAACAAGAACCTCGTGGTGACCAATGTAAAAACATCTGATCTCAATAACCGGGAAATACCGGTGGTGGTGGAAGGTGATATCGATCTCAGTAATTATATTATCACCGAAGACAAGGAAATATACCTAGGCATTGACTTCTTTCCGGAAGATCTCCGGGGACTGATACCGGATAAAGACCGCCAGCAGGATTATGCATTGAGCAGCGGCTATATTTCACAGGATGAAACAGAACTGATTCTTCCGGCCGGATACAAAGTAGCATCACTCCCTGCTCCCATTGACGAAAAAAATCCTGACTATGCTGTTACCGCAGCCTACAGCAGCAAAGACAATAAAATCATTTTCAAAAAAACGCTTTCCTTTCCCACCGGAAGGATCCGGAAAGCGGATTTTGAGAACTGGAAAAAATTTGCGGATAAGCTGAAGGATTTTAATAGTACGCTGATATTAATTAAGAAGCCGTGATGGTTCCTTTGGAACCGCTTCGCGGTTTTTTAGCTCCCGCAAAAGGCGCAAAGAACGCAAAGCACTAGCGATTATTGTTATTGAAACCCATAAGTATTAAGAATGACGGAAAACGAAATTGGAACTATTGCAGTAGATATTGCTTATACAATTCATAAAATATTAGGTCCGGGTCTGTTGGAAAGTGTTTATGAGTCCGCCTTTGCCTATGAATTAACTGAAAGAAATATTCCTTTTACAAGACAAACGGAGATACCAGTTAAATACAAAAACGCAATTCTTGACAAATCTTTCCGGACTGACATCATAATAGACAACAAAGTAATCATTGAACTAAAATCAATTGAGACAATCGAAAAAATACATCATAAAACAATATTAAACTATATGAAGATTACTGACATCAAGCTTAGTTTTCTAATCAATTTTAATGTGGAGTATATAAAGAATGGGATTTTCAGGAAAGTAAACGGACTTTGATATCCTTTGGATTTTTATGATAAATTAAGTTATCGTCACATTTCTATGCACAATATGAAACCAGCCATAAATTTCAAACTCTTTTTGCGCTTCTTTGCGCTCTTTGCGGGAAATAAATTATTCTATATGAAGCCTCTTCATTTTAAGTCAACGCTGCTCATTGCACTTTATATTTTCAGCGTGCCAATGATAAGCCCGGCACAGGACGACGACGACGCCACCTTCACCCCCTCCAAACTGGAGAGCATCGCCCGCAACATGAAACAGGTTTGGGATGATCCGGATCCGGATTTTGCCGTGAGTGCTGTTCCGGATAAATGGAAAGAAGAAAGCGGAGTGATTATTGCGCAAAAAACACGCTTCTCCTTTGATAAGGATGCCAATAAACTGGCCGTATATGAAATCACCCGCCGACGGATTAAACTCAATGACCGGGATGCAGTGAATGGTTATTCCTCTTTTTATTTCAGGATCGGTTCTTCCAATGACGGAGCAGGGATCCGTATCATTAAACCCGACGGAACTGTAAAAGATGTTTCCATCCGGAATGCAATTTATGTAGAAGACAATGATGATGTGCCTTCCACATTTACCCCATATATCGGAAAAGCCAGCACCTATTATGATAAAAGTAAAAGCCGGGTAATATTTTTTAAGGTAGCCATCCCTGATCTGGATCCGGGTGATATTATTGACTATGGCACCATCTTTTATGATGACAATACTGTAAAAAAGATGAGCTATATTGAATTTGATCCTATCTATTTTGTTTGTACCCGCGAGTATCCGGTTCTCAGTCAGAAATTTGAAATTGATACCGATGATAAATCCTTTATCAATTCCAAATCCACCATGGGTGCTCCTGCCTTCAAAGAAAGCGGTAACAGCAATGCCGAATACAGTTGGGAAGACCGCAACCGGGATAAGATCAGTGATACCCGCTGGGTGAACAGTATGGTGGAATTGCCCATGGTCAAATTCCAGATCGTTTTCTCCCGCAGCGAAAACCGCTCCGATCTGTTTATTGGCGACCGGGGCGAACTGAAACAGAATATCAGTCCGGAAGAGCTGGCCAGAAAAATGAACAACCTCTACAACCGGCTGGATGGATCATTTTATTACACCATGGCCAAAGCTTATCTGAAACAGATTGGTGCAGTTGATTTAAGAGAGGAAGATTATATACAGAAAGCTTATTATGTTTTGCGGCATATGGCCCATTACCGCTCAAATGGCTTTTCAAGTGAATTATTTGCTTCCTGTCTGACCCAGTGCCTTGACCTGAAAAAGATACCTTATGACCTCGTGGTCACCACTCCACTTACCCTGACCAGGCCCGAAAATATTATTTTCAGAACTGAGCCGGAATGGATGGTGAAAGTGAAAGACAAATACATTTTTAACAGCACGATCTTTTCTAATCCATACGATTTCAGGGAAGAATACCTGAATACACCGGCCTATATTATTTCGCTGGGAAAAAACCCGACTGCTACGCCAATTACATTACCGGCCAGCAAACCGGAAGACAATGTAACCACCAATACCATCACCGCATCCATTGACACGGCTACAAAGAACATGTCAGTGACATTGCAAAAAGCCGTTACCGGATTGAGTAAGAAATTTTATAATGTGCAGGCCCTGATCCATACCACCGCACTGGATGATGATCACCGGAGTTATGGTGGTGAGGATGATGTAAGGGGCAGTATGAAAGGCGTACAGCTGGAGAGTTATGAAGAAAAACTGCGGGAGCGTAAAAAAGAAGACAAAACCAGAAAACTGGAATACATGAAATCGGCTCTGGGAGATGATTTTGATAATATCACGGCCTATCATGAATTCACTTTGAATTCCGACGGCCGCACCTGGCGCAAACAGGAATTAAACTACACCAATAAAATGAGTCTGGGTGATATGGTGATGAAGGCAGGTGACAATCTGCTGGTGAATGTTCCGGGATTGATTGGTGAACAGCTTTTTATTTCGCAGGATGAACGGCAACGCGAAGTGGATGCGCATATGGGCTTTCCCCGTAGTCTGCGGAACATTATCAACTTTACCATTCCGGAAGGCTATAAAGTAGTGGGGGTCCAGAACCTGAACATGAATATTGATAATGAAACCGGCACATTTGCAGTTCAGGCTAGTATCGAAGGTAATACCCTGAACATCCTGGTGAAAAAATTATACAAGCAAACTACGGTCAAGAAAGAGAACTGGTCAAAATTCCTGGAAATGCTGGATGCGGCGTTTAATTTTTCGCAGAAGAAGTTGTTGCTGAAGAAACTGTAAGCGAATTCAGACTGCTCTGATGAAATGTTGGCGTCTATAAAACCGGCCTGATCTGGAGGCAAAGCTGGCGGGTATCAGGGAAGGTATTTCCACAAATCAAAAATAAACTTCGCTTTCTTTGTTACCGGATCCACTAAACGACCTCCCAATACATACGGAATATTATTATAAACAAAACTGATAGCCTCTGTGCGGTTGCTTCCACCAAAATTTTCTTTCTGTACCCAGTTGGCCGAACTGGCTGTATATATCCAATGCCGGTTATGAATATTGGTGCTGGTAACCGTATCTCCGGGAGGGATTAATGAGCCAACCGAAAACTCACCTCCTGCACCCATATGCAAATTATTATTTTCGCCAAAAAGAAAGGTATTATAGCTTGTTTCCGACACCCTTGCCCGCTCAAAAATTTGGTTAGAATCAGCGTTATATTCCAGCAAGTAACCGCTGTAGGATAAAATATAGGCTTTGTTACCCATTACTGTAGCAACCGAATTAAGACTAAGCCCAAATGAAGTAAACCCATTGGTAGCTGTAGTCCAGGTATTGGTACCCGGATCATACTTATAAAGCCGGTATTGATTACTGCTCGGGCTGTATGAATATAATACATAACCACTCGGTCCGATAGAAAATCCAGCCTGAAGCTGTGGTGTATTACCCGTCGAAATGGCCGGGGTTGCCAGTGTAGTCCAATTCCGGCTATCAATATTGAATCCCCTGAAAGTCTGAATGGTATTATTAACCATCGCATGCAGATAAAAAATCCCGCCAGTGATAAATGCAGTCGGCGTGTATTCGGTTTGGGCTGTGGAAATTGCTCCGATCTGTGATACCGTTCTGGCACTGCTGTCATATTCATACACACCATATCGGGTTCCACTCACTGTCAGCAGCCTTGCCATCAGGTATAATTTACCGTTGTACGCCCCCCATGCAGGTACTTCATCACCTGACCATCACTAATACTATCAGCCAGTTTAAACCATTTTTGCACTGGCGGTGGTGGTGGTGGCGGAGGCGGCGGTGGAACAATGGTCGTGTCGTTACCTCCTCCATTATTATTATCATGATCCTTTGTACACGATAATGTAAGCAACACAATGGAGAAAATCAACAGCAACGCAATAGGGAAAAACCGGACAATATTTTTCATAGTAGCAGATATGAGGGTTAAAATAACGTGACAACCACAGATTTACAATAATTATAGAAAATCTTGATATTTATCAAAGTAGAAGCAACCCCACCTGATTCCGCTATTGAAGCCACTCTGCGCCACTTACTAAATTCTCTTCGGGTATTTACCCAAAAAAACTAACTTACCATCACATTAACCACCAAAACCTGTCCAACATGTATCGGCTACTCCTGCTTCCGGTCTGTTTTGCCTTTCTGACATTGTCCGCACAAACTCCCCGCCAAATGAATCCCAAACTGGGTGAACTGATTAATAAATCTGTTCAGGGTGAACAGGCTTATCAGCAATCATTGCAGGCCTGCACCCAATTGATGGAGAAAGCCGATAAAATGGGGGGATTTGAAAAACTCAATGCCACCGATCGAAAAAAACTGACACAATGTGAAGAAATGGAGATGAAATCCTATTGGGATGCTGTTGGAGATGGCTGTAGCTGGTATTGCGGAGGCGGACCGGATTCCGTTTATGCCTCTTCTTCACTGGCACCACAATCAGGTATTCAATACGACGGAAGCAATGCACATGACCTGAGCTACAAAACAGCCTGGGTAGAAGGCGCTCCGGGTAACGGAGTGGGAGAATACCTGGTCTACCGGTTTAATCCCACTGCTCCCCGTATCACCACCATAAAAATTGTAAATGGCTATGTAAAATCAGAAAAAGCCTGGCAGGATAATGCCCGGGTGAAAAAACTGAAAATGTATATCAACAATAAACCATTCGCCAT
>DAORJS010000008.1:0-24407 GCA_035439185.1 Chitinophagaceae bacterium | reverse complement strand
TTTACCACCAAAAGCAGACTGACGGGCATCACCTAATCCGGTCATCAGGTTGGTCATGGGCTCACTTTCACCGAAGTCACGGCGACCATTATACAGTCCCCACCAGGGTGAGCTGAAGTTACCACCGGGATAAACTACAGTGAAGTTATCTGCATTGCTGGAAATAATTCCTGCAGGATGAGTAAGTGCAGCATTAAACTGAGTAGAGGCATATTGTCCGGCAGCTGGATACTTCTTACTGATCTGGATAGCCAGACGCAGGCGAAGGGAGTTACCAAATTTCTGCCATTTAGCCACGTTACCACTATAAACGATATCACCAGTGATCGCACCTGTTCCACCCAGCTGATTAACAGCAGCAGTGAGTTCATTCAGCAAACCGGTATAGATATCAGACTGTCTGTCAAAAGCAGGAGTACCGTTTCCGGAAAGTGCCTGTGAATAAGGCACATCACCCCAGCTGTCAGTAATGGTGCTGAAGATATATGCCTTCAGGATCCTGGCCACCCCTTTCATATTGTCGTTGGGGCCATTATTGATGATATTCTGAAGATCATTCAGTACGCCGGAATAGTTACCCTCAAAATTGATCTGTGGAATGGAGTACTGAGATACATCAGGATACTGTGTTTCTGAAAAATACTGGCAATACAAACCGCCACGTGTTTGTGAAGCGTAGCCAGGTGTTGCCACCAGTGAGTTGGTGAGCAGCGCATTGAACAGTGGACTACCGGTTACACCGGGGTTCACGTTCGTGTCGCCGAAGTCAGAAGAGTACCTTTTGCAACTGGTGAAAATCAGTCCCAGTGCAAGGGGCAGTACTGCTAACTTTTTAATGTTGATTGTCTTCATATTAAATGATGTTTAGTAGTTATAATCGGTTATCAGAATCCAAGTTTCAGGTTAACACCCATACCTCTTGTACCAGGCATTTGTCCGGCTTCACCACTCAGGTTACTGATCTCAGAAGGATCGAAATCATCGGTCTTCGCATAGATCAGCAGCGGACTGCGTGCAGTGATAGAGAGAACGGCTTTGTTAGCCCATTTCTTGGTAAAGCCCCATTTTTCAACCGGCAGGCTGTAACCGATAGAAACTTCACGGAGTTTCACAAAAGTCAGGTCATATACATAAGGATCGAAAGTTCTGTTGTTGAAGATATTGTGGAAATAATCCTGCGCTTCAACATAATAATCAACTGGACGACCTGTATTGTCAACACCGAATACGTGAACACCACCACCATCAGCAACGGCATCACGGATTGAATTACCCTTGTCGTTCAGGGTTGCAGTACGGGCAGTTAAGCCAGAGTATGAACCCCACATGTTAGAAAGGGAGAAGAATTTACCACCGATCTGACCATCCGCATTAGCAGCCAGTACAAAACGTTTGTATTCTACAGTTGTTTGTGCACCGAATGTATGCTTAGGCAGAACAGAACCGAAGGATACAGCAGGATCGTTTACATAGAATCCATTGGCATCCAGTACCGGCTGACCGTTTACACGCTTCATACCATTACCAAATAACTGACCCCAATCTTTTCCAACCTGATGCAGTACATAGGGTCCGACAGTTCCCCAGTTACCCTGGATACCGGCAGTTTTGTCAACACCGGGAGCCAGTTCTTTTACTTTATTTTCAGACAGGATACCCCAGTTGGTATTGATTTCCCACTTCACTTTGCTGTTCCATACAGGACGGCCCATGAGTTTGAAGTTCATACCACGCTTGGTGATCAAACCTGCGTTGGTCAACAAGGAAGTATATCCGCTGGCACCGTTTACAGTAACCGCAGTCGGGAAGTCTTTGTCATCCCCTTTCCAGTAAGTCACGGAAGCACCGATCCTTCTTTTCAGGAATTCCAGATCCAGACCGATTTCCATCTGACGGGTAACAGAACCTTTGATTTTCGGATCAACCAGCTGATCAGGTGTACCCATCAGGATATTACCATTCCACTGGAACTGACCAGGAGCATAAGCAAATCCAGGATAAGCATAAGCACCGATACCAGTTGGGATCTCCCCTACTGAAGCCCTTAACTTACCGAAAGACAGGAAGTCAAGTTTCAGCAGTTGGCTGAAGATGAAAGACAGACCAGCTGATTTAGAAACGATGAATGATTTGCTTGGCGGTAAATCAGACATCCAGTCCTGACGGAGGGTAACATCCAGGTTCAGGAAATTATCATATCCGATTGAACTGGTCCAGAAAATCGCACTGTAACGGAAATCCGCACGGGTGTTACCCACAGTGGGCTGATTCTTGGAGTTAGAGATAGAGAAAAGGTTTGGAACGCTCAGACCATTATTGGTATTGGCGCTATTACCTTTCTGCAACTGGCGGAAAATATCCGTACCAAAGCTGGAGTTAATATTGAATTTGTTATACCTCTTATTGAAAGTCAGCTGAGCTTCCAGGTTGGTTCTGTTGGAATTGGAAGTGTTGGTAGCATAGAAACCAAGACATTCCGGACAGTTACCGGTAGTCTGTGTTCCGCTTTCTGCCAGATCAGAAGAATACTTCTGCTCGCTCCAAACCAGGTTCTGCTGCTTACGGTAAGTAGCCCGAACTCTCCAGTTCTTATGAAGCTGATAGCTCAGGGTGATATCACCAAAGTAACGGTCTGTATTATTATAGATATTAACAAGTTTGAACCATGTGTAGAAATTATACCAGTAGTTTCCTTTATAGAAATTCTGGCTGGTGGGACTATATGAAGTAGGATTAGCGTGGTTCCAGCTGGCCCAGATTCCCTGAGGTGTGCGGAGATCCTTTAATTCCTTCATGATCTTCATATCCAGATTCCTGTGGAACCACTGGTTGAATGAACCGGTGGTCTGGTTGGAATATCCATCTTCAAACTCACCATTCAGGTACTGAGTGGCGTAGTTAAAGTTGATAGAAGCAGTCAGTTTCGGAGTTACATTGATAGAACCAGCGAGGTTCAGTACATTCTTCTTCATGAATGTAGAAGGAAGAATACCCTGTGCTTCCACATTGTTGTAACCAAGACGGAAAGACACATTATCTGTAGCCTTACTGAAAGAGATGGAGTTATTGAAAGTAACACCGGTATTGTAATAGTCACGGGCGTTATTCGGCTGAGGAAGCAGTTTGGTTGTCTGTCCTGCATACTTAGAACCATCATACCAGGCATACCAGGGAATATACTCCTGACCTACCATGCGGGGACCCCAGCTGGCATCATCGGTATAATCATGGTAATATTTACCATCCAGTTTTTTCCACAGTTCAGGATCACCTGCTTTCCACTCATATTTAACCAGGTCCTGTGTGTTACCACCGGCATACTGATTCTGATAGTTGGGCAGGATGTAGGCTTTATCAACCTGTACACCCAGATTCACTTCAACACCCATACCTTTTGCACCTTTACGGGCTTTTTTCAGCGTGATAACCACAGCGCCTCTTGCACCCTGTGGACCAAAGATGGCCGCAGCCGCAGGTCCCTGAAGTACAGTGACGTCATCGATATCATCATTGTTTACGTCGTTGATGTTAGGAAGGATGGTACCATCTACAACGTAGATAGGCTCACCACCACCACCAAAACCTGTTTCACCACGAAGCCTGATACTACCGGTTCCGGCATTACCCAGCTTTGCAGCAGACTGGCTTCTTACCTGCATACCTGATACTTTACCGGCAAGGGCATTGTTCAGGTTAGTCTGGCGAATGGTATTCAGCTGCTCTCCGGTAACCACCTGTGCATTCACAGTGGAGTTACGGATCGTCCGCTTCATACCATAGGCAGTGGTAACTACAACTTCCTCAGCGGTAATTACACTACGGGTGGCCTTCACAGCATAATTGCTTTCAGAACCAACCGTTACTTCTACCTGATTGATACCACCAGTAATCACCAGTACATCCCCGGTTTTGGCCTGGATGCGGAAATTACCACTGGCATCAGTGGCAACACCGGTGCGGGTACCTTTAATTACAACAGATGCTCCGGATACGGCGGCACCTGTTTCATCGGTCACAGTACCGGTAATGGTCCTGTTCTGACCGAAAGCTAATGCCGTAAACAGCATCAGCATCGTAAACAGTGATGCGAATTTTCTCATGTTAACGTTAATTTTAAAAATTTAAAGCATTGAAAATCAAGGAAAACCGTCTTTTCCCTAGGTAAGGATTCCCGGTAAAGACAGGAATGCCTTTAAAAATGCTGCCGCAATGTAAAACTTTTTTTAACAAATACTTAATTGGCCCCAAAAATTTCCAAACAGTTGTTTTTTTTCAAAAAACATACTGAAACTGAAGCCTTAACTCAGACTTTTTATTCCCAAAAATCTCATCCGAACCGGTTCCAACCGATATTTTTCCCGGATAGATGGTTTGAGCCCAACGCAGCCAAAACCCGGATCTCTTACTTAAATCATAACTCAGGTTCAGGTAATACCGGAAACCTTTGTCGTAAAAACCCGGAATAGAATAACTAAATGCCAGATCATTTTCATAAGCATAAATCCGGGCATTGTACCCGTCTGTTTCAAAAAATTGTAGCCGAACCACGGCCCCATATGGCCGAAGCAAGGGTTTATAGACCCAATCTGAAAAAAACAGAAACCCGGTTTCCGGATTCCACCCCTTTTTATCATACCATATTATCTCCACCCTGCTCCGGATCGTCGTATTCCGGCTCAGCCTGCTGCTGATCTGAGTCCGCCAACCCTGTTTGCTGATCATTACCGGCTCATTGGTCACTGTTTGATTCTCCGGTCTGTTTCCCAGTTTATTTTCCATCCGAAACCGGGAAATGATTTCCACCTGTTTCGACAGATTACAGGTCAGTTGTAAAAGATAATCTGCTCCCCTACCCGGCATATCCACCTGATATTTTAACCAGGGGAACCGGTATAAATCCATATAGGCATCAATTTTCCAGCCGCCTGCCGGTCTGATAACGATCCCGGCAAAAAAACCATACTCATTGGATGGAGTACTGCTTTCTGTAAATGCATTACCATTGACTGCCTGATACGCAGGGGGAATATAACGATGTAACAACGATAAGTCAACCTTTGTATCCACTGACAATAAGATTCCGTGTAAAAATGCAAGCTTACCCTCCATATCCACCGCAGTTTCTCCGAATACATGCAGGTTCCTGATCGTATAACTATAATCCGCGCTGATGTTCAACCAACGCCTGCCTTTCCTTGTGTACAGATTGTAGGCCTCCTCCCTTTTTTGCAGCGGTAATGAAAAAAGATAATATACTCCGTTCAGTCCGGCATGCCATTGCTTTTTTTTATACTTCAGTTGCATTCCAACACTGGTCTGCTTCAATGAAAAACGATCAGCGAGTTCATTATCCGAACGATGAAGTCCTCCCGTTAATATGGATGTAACATATAATTCTCCTCCCGCTGAATCCGATTCTGTATTGGCACTGAGCTGCCGGATCGAACCAAACAGCGTGGATGACCAGTTTCCTTTTTTCAAACTGATGCCCGCCCCCCGGTGAAAATTAAATTCACCAGCAGACCGATAGGGGCTCAATACCGGAGACTGTCTTTTTACCGCCGTTATTTCCGAACTTTTTTTAAAGGCCAGACCCTGCCAATGAATCAGGCCCTGCCCCATATTAATTGTAAAATCACCCAATGCCAATGATTCCAACCGACCCAGTTTTCTGGCAAAAAAATGAAAGGAATAAAAATCAAATCCCATTCTTTGCTTCCCCTTAAAAAAAGATTCACCGGCATCCTTGTCACCAATCAAACCATATTGAAGCAGATCCCGGTATTCATAACGGTACCTGAATAATAGTCGTTGCGGACTGCCCCGGTAACGGCTTCCTTTTTCAGCTGTATCATAGCCGGTTGATTTTTCCAGCACCTGTGACAGTCTGAGCAATAACCGGTGTTCACCGTTTTTTAATCTTTCAGAAATTGCTCCTGAAATTTTCACAGGCATCACAACGGTTACAAAAGGCAGGAGCTTCCTGATCGTATTCAAATCCCATCCCGGCACTGCCTGTAATTCATACACACTGATCAGTTCACCCAGCAACCTGCGATAACGGATCAGTGAACTTATCTGTAATTCATTTAAATACCGCAGCCGCCTGAGCTCATCTTCATCTGCCAGATTAAGATTAAGCGGATGTTTTTTATACTGTTCTGATTCCTGTATCCAGCTATCATCTTCCGTTTCACCCTGCTGTTCATCCGCCAGATTCTCCAGCTGCTGTTCAGTATTCACCGGAATATCCTGTGAAAGGACAGTCAAGGGTAAATAAAATAAGACAAAAACAATACTGATCAATTGAATCCTTGTCATGGCAAAATATTTTTAACAACCGGATCCTTCGTTCTTTTTTTGCCGGATACTGTCAGTATGATTCCCGGACTCATCCCCAATTGCGGATGATAAGCAGCTGTGATATCAAAGCCCCAGCCCTTCTTTGCAATACCTAGAGCCATCCAGGCCGAGGCCGTGGCCGTGGAAACCCCGGCCCTGATTCGTATCAATGGGAGCGGCTGATAAATAAAGCCAGCCTGTATACTTACCGGCTGGTCTTCTTCCTTCACTATTTCCACTCCCGTAAAAAAAACAGCAGAAGCATCATATCCCAATCCGAAACTATAAACTGACGGCAGTTTCCCTGTTCCGCCTTTACTCCATTTTCCTCCGACGGGATTATTGACATGTGCACCCGCATGCACTTTATCTGACAGATGCATTATAATTCCGGCCTCAACAGAAACCGTGTAAGCAGAACCATATACAGCACCCATTCCAATTCCATGATAGTTAAACTGTACACCTGCATCCAGTTTGCTCCCTATATTCCTGGCATATGCCAATCCGGCCTTCGTTTCCCGATATCCCGAAGAACCGCTGTACAATAAATGCAAACCCAATTGCCCGGATTGAAGTGGCAGGCTGGCTGCCAGCTGTAATTGCTGCCATTCCCTCAGCAGGTATCTTTTTTCTGCATATAGAACAGCCCTGAAATTGCTGAAACCCGCCATACTGGCCTGATTCACCATCGCCGATAAAGCATCTGCATGTTGTTTACTATAAGCCCCCGCTCCGGCAAAACTGGCTGCCACTGGTCTTTGTAATGTTTGTGCCGGTATGGCAAGGGCCTGATGCAGCATTAGCCATAAAAAAAATCTACCCATTCTCTTTTTTAAAAGAAAGATAAACCCGGCACCCGCCTGCCCAAAATAACCGTACAGTAAACTGGTCGGATACAGAGGCACAAATCCTACATTTGCGCCATGGAAATACTGGATGGAAAAAAGGCCGCTCAGGCCATCAAAGATGAATTGAAAATGGAAGTGGCGCAGTTATCTGTGGAGGGAAAAAAAATCCCCCATCTGGCCGCCATTCTGGTTGGCACTAACGGAGCCAGCGAAACCTATGTAGCAGCCAAGGTAAAAGCCTGTGATGAAGTAGGTTTTAAATCTACCCTGGTTCGTTTTGATGCAGATATACCTGCGGTGAAATTGATGGAAAAAATACAGGAATTAAATAATGATCCGGATGTGGATGGTATCCTTGTACAACTTCCCCTTCCCAAACATATCCGGGAAAGTGATGTGATTGATGCCATTGACCCCGACAAAGATGTAGATGGTTTTCACCCGGTGAATATTGGAAAAATGCTGCAGGGCCTTCCCTCTTTTGTTCCGGCAACACCACACGGGATCATGTTATTACTGGAACATTTCAAAGTAGAAACAAAAGGCAAACATGCGGTGGTTGTTGGCAGAAGTAATATCGTGGGTCGCCCCATGAGTATCCTGCTCAGCAGTAACAGTAACCCGGGTAATTGCACAGTAACCATCTGCCACTCTCATACCCAAAACCTGAAAGAACTTTGTCTGCAGGCAGATATCATTGTAGCCGCTCTTGGAAAACCTGAATTTGTAACCGCTGATATGGTTAAAGAAGGCGCAGTAGTGGTGGATGTGGGGATCACGCGGCTGGAAGACAATACCCGGAAAAGCGGCTTTAAATTAAAAGGGGATGTGCAGTTTGATACGGTGGCTCCTAAATGTTCCTGGATCACTCCGGTACCCGGCGGTGTGGGTCCCATGACCATTGCAGCCCTGATGAAGAATACTTTTGTTTCCTGCAAAATGAAGAACTAGAAAAAAATAGCAAAAAACAAGATACAAGTAGCAAAAAAGAACCAAAAATAAAGAACCAAAAACTAGATACAAGAACCCTACTTTTGACATGCGACAAAAAATTGAAAAAATAACGCTGATCGCATTTGATAACGGTCAATCCGCAGACTTTTTAACTTATTGCTTGGTGCTTATTTGATTTTTGTTTCTTGTATCTTTTTTTTTCTTGCATCTTTTAATAATTTTCAAGGCATGCTTCTTCCCATCATGGAACATTTCTATACCATCCAGGGTGAAGGTTTTCACCAGGGCCGGGCGGCTTATTTTATACGCCTGGGCGGCTGTGATGTGGGATGTGTATGGTGCGATGTAAAAGACAGCTGGGATGCGGCTGCTCACCCCCTGATGGAAACAACTGAACTGGTGAATCTGGTAAAAGCCACCCCGGCTGAAATTGTTGTGATCACCGGAGGAGAGCCCCTGATGCATCAACTGGATGAACTGACCAGTCAATTACGCGGGGCCGGACTAAAAACACATATTGAAACTTCGGGTGCACACCCGCTAAGCGGAACATGGGACTGGATCTGTTTATCTCCCAAAAAATTCAAAGCCCCGATCAATGAAATTATTCCACTGGCCAACGAATTAAAAGTGGTGGTATTTAACAAATCGGATTTTGACTGGGCCGAACAGCATGCAGAACAAACCAACCCCCAATGTAAACTTTATTTGCAACCCGAATGGGATAGAGCCAATATCATGACCCCCCTGATGGTGGATTATATCAAAGCCAATCCCCGTTGGGAACTGAGTCTCCAATTGCATAAATATATACAGGTTCCCTGACAGCCTGAAAATCCTACAGACTGCACCTGAATCAGACAACCGTTTAACCCATTTTTTCCTCATTATACAGGAATAAAAATGGAATAGTTTCGTTATACAATCACAATTTCCTTCATGCACGCAAGAACCATTTACCGATTCATATTTCTGCTGCTCATCTTGAGCAGTTTTTCTGCCCCTGCCCAACCCTATGACCCCGCCCGGATCAGCAAGAAAGCAATGGCACTTTATACGCAGGCACAGCAGAGGGCAGAAGACGGCAATCTGGTGATCGCCGCCGGCTTATTGAAAGAAGCCATTGAAGCAGATAAAAATTTTGTAGAAGCCTACCTGGCATTGGCAGTGATGTATGGAAAACTGAAAAACTATCCCGAAAGCATCAGTACCTACGAAAAAGCATTCGCGATCGACACTGCTTATACAATTGACTTTAAACCTGCCTATGCAGCAAAACTGGCAGGCAACGGAGAGTTTGAAAAAGCCCTGGCCGCGATCAATGATTATTTATCCAAAAGAAGCCCAAAGAATCCGACCACCATTGAAAAAATCAATAAACAAAAAAAGAGCTATGAATTCGCTGTTGCTTATGCAGCCATGAGTAAAGAAAAGAATTATGTTTTTACACCCAAAAACCTCGGCACATCCGTCAACTCAGGGGCCCTGGAATACTGGCCCTATATCAGTATTGACGGATCTGAACTGGTCTTTACCCGCCGGGTCAACGGACAAAACGAAGATTTCTATATCAGTAAAAAAGTCAATGGCGAATGGAGCCCTGCTGCTGCAGCCGGTGGTACAATCAACTCTCCCCAAAGCGAAGCCGCACAAACACTTTCTGCAGATGGTCAATGGATGATTTATTCTGCCAATGGAAGAAAAGACAGCTATGGCAATTATGATCTTTACATGGCTCAGTTAACTCCCAATGGCTGGGAAGACACGTATCATTTCGGAAGTCGGATCAATACCGATCAATGGGAATCACAACCTTCTTTATCTCCCGATGGCAAGGATCTTTATTTTTCCAGTCGCCGCCCGGGAGGCTACGGGGGAATTGATATCTATGTCAGCCGGCTTCAACCAAATGGTTATTTCAGTGCCCCCGAAAATCTGGGCCCTGCTGTAAATACACCGGGGGATGATCAGTGCCCCTTTATTCATGCCGATAATCAGACCCTTTATTTTACTTCCAATCACTGGCCGGGTTATGGTGACGATGATTTATTTTTTGTCCGGAAACAACCGGATGGCAACTGGTCACAACCGGTTAATCTGGGTTATCCCATCAATACCGTTGACAAAGAAGGGACATTATTTATTGCATCAGATGGCAAAACAGCCTATTATGCCAGCGACCGGACAGATACCCGTGGTGGACTTGACCTCTATAGTTTTGAGTTAAGAGAAGATATCCGTCCCGCCAGAACACTTTGGGTAAAAGGAAAAGTATTTGATCAGAAAACATTGCAAGGCATTTCATCTTCTGTAGAACTGACAGATCTGTCCACCAAACAAGTATTCAGTCAGGTACAAACAGATACAGCCGGCCATTTCTTTATTACACTCCCCGTTGGGCGCGATTATTCTTTCAGTGTTAATAAAAAAGGGTATTTGTTTTATTCAGACCAATACCTGTTGGCCAGCAAATCACCGGATTCTATTTACCGGAAAGACATCGCACTCTCCCCCATTGAAATCAATGCGAATGTAGTGTTGCGAAATATTTTCTTTGATATAAATAAAGCCGACCTACAACCAGCTTCACAGGCTGAGCTCGACAAACTGGCGCAGTTATTACTGGACAATCCAGGCCTCCGGATTGAAATCGGTGGTCATACCGATAACATAGGTACTGCTGCCGATAATCTGACATTAAGTAATAACCGGGCAAAAGCCGTGGTGAATTACCTGGTGGCAAAAAAGGTTGCTGTATCCAGACTGGTTGCCAAAGGCTATGGCGCCAGCAAACCGGTGGCCGATAACAAAACCGAAGAAGGCCGTGCACAGAACCGGAGAACTGAGTTGAAAGTCATTGGCAAATAAGCACCGGCCAATCAGGTACAAGACAACTACTTCAACTGACTACTGTGCGGTTTTTTTGGCATTGATGATGTGCCGGCTATATTTGGCCGAAAGCCTCATCAGTCAATGACAACGGATATTTTATACAGGGTGGCGCTCACACTGATCCCCAATATCGGGCCCGTACAGGCCAAGTTATTATTACAATGTTGTGAACCGGAAGAAATTTTTCATGCCAAAAAAAGATTCCTTGAAAAGATTGAAGGTATTGGTCCGGTAAAAGCACAGGCTATCCGGGATTTCAATAATTTTTCAAGGGCTGAAAAAGAAATCCGTTTTATGGAAAAATACCGGATCACTCCTTTATTTCTGACCGATGAAGACTATCCAAAAAGATTATTGAACTGTTATGATTCGCCGACCCTTCTGTATTACAAAGGCACTGCCAATCTGAATGCTGCTAGGATTATAAATATTATTGGAACCAGAAATAATACCGATTATGCCCGGCAACTGATAGAAAAACTGGTTAAAGAACTGGCGGCAAATAAAGTCACCATCATGAGCGGACTGGCATTTGGTGTAGATGCATTGGCACATAAGGCAGCACTGAAAAACGGCCTGCCCACCATTGGTGTGCTGGCGCATGGACTCGACAAAATGTACCCTCCTGAACATGCTCCCCTTGCCAAAGACATGATTGCACATCAGGGCGGACTGCTTACTGAATTTAAAAGTGGCACCAAACCTGATAAACACCATTTCCCCAGCAGGAACCGGGTGGTGGCCGGATGCTGTGATGCTACCATTGTGATTGAAACAGATCGCAAGGGGGGCAGCATGATCACAGCCGAACTGGCGAACGGATATAACCGGGATGTTTTTGCCTTTCCGGGAAGGATCAGTGATACAAAAAGCTCAGGCTGCAATTACCTGATCAGTACGAACAAAGCCCAGTTACTTCAAAGCGCAGAAGACTTACTGCAACTCATGGGATGGGAGGATGAATGGGAAACAGATCCGGGACAGGGTAAAAAAAAAGGCAGATCCAAAATCCAGAAAGAATTGTTTATTGAATTAACCAAAGAAGAAAAAGCAATTATTGCCATTTTACAGGAGCATGAAGCTGTTCATATAGATGAACTGAATTTTAAAAGCGGGATCAGTAATGGTGCGGTCGCGGCAGCCATTCTCCGTCTTGAATTAGTGAATGTGATTGTATCTTTGCCAGGCAAAATTTACCGGCTATCATAACGGTCAATCTGACGCAACATTTTCACGCATAAAGTTGTCTTTTGATTCGTTATTACGGTTACCTTATTATTTAGTGATCATCTATGAACATCCCGCGTCAGTACCGGTTCGGCATTTTCTTTTTCGCAAGTTTACTCTGGTCATTTCTGGCTGCAGGTCAGGCCTGTACCAACCTTGGTCAAACACCTTCCACTGCTTTCCCGGTTTGTGCCACTACAGTATTCAGACAAACCACCGTTCCCCTTTGCGCCACCAATGATATTTTTGTACCTGGCTGTTCCAGTCAGCCCGGAGGAGCCGCCTATCAGAATAAAAATCCCTTCTTTTATAAATTCACCTGTTATACCGCTGGCTCACTTGGGTTTCTTGTCAAACCCCTGGCCGCCAACGAAGATTATGACTGGCAGCTTTGGGATATCACCGGCCGTAACCCGAATTCAGTGTTTTCAGATCCTACACTGGTCGTTGCCGGGAACTGGGCCGGCACTTATGGCAATACAGGGGCTTCTGCCAGCGGCGTAAGCGGAATTCAATGCGCATCTGATCCAAGAGATAACCGGAATGCATTTGCCCAAATGCCAAATCTGATAGTCGGGCATGAATACCTGCTCATGATTAGCCATTTTACGGATGGACAAAGTGGATACGACCTCTCTTTCGGTGGCGGCACCGCATCCATCACCGATCCAAAAATTCCCGCACAGGCGAGTGTCTCCACCAGTTGCGACGGAACCACCATTACAGTCAAACTGAATAAAAAAGTAAAATGTTCCACATTGACAGCAACCGGGTCTGAGTTCAGCTTATCCCCTGCTTTTACTACGATCACTGCTGCTGCCCCCGATTCCTGTGCTTTTGGATTTGACTTTGATGAGATCACCCTGACACTGGCCGCCCCCCTGATCAGCGGCAACTATGATCTGGTCATCAATAACGGAAGCGATGGAAATACTTTGAAAGATAATTGTGACAATTCAATTCCTGCAGGAGATAAGATCAGTTTTGTATATACCATTCCCCAGCCCATCTTCGCAGATAGTGTAGGGAAACCTGCCTGCACAACTGACTCTGTTTTGGTATACTATCCCAAGAAAATCCGCTGCTCAACCATTACGGGTTCAGGTTCTGATTTCACGATTACCGGACCCACACCCGTAACAGTGGTTAGTGCCAGCGGAAACTGTGTCAATGATTTCACGGATTATATCATTGTGAAATTTGCAGCCCCACTGTATACAAAAGGAACCTATACCCTTTCTGTGCAACCGGGAGCGGATGGCACTCCGGTTTTCGATATCTGCGGACAGCCCATCCTTCCTCAGTCATTCAATTTCATCACAGCAGATACTGTAAATGCTGATTTTACTTATCAGTTATTATACGGCTGTCAGCGCGACACCCTGCTTTTTTCTCATGACGGAGCACACGATGTAAACAACTGGCTCTGGAATTTCAATACCGATCCGCCTGTTACTACCCAATCGCATATTATTGTCTGGCCGGCCAGTAGTACCAATACTATCAAACTGATGGTAAGCAACGGCACCTGTTCTGACACTGCTTCAACAGTTATTACACTCGACAATGAAGTAAAAGCGGCATTTGATATGGTGAATGTGATTTGTCCGGAAGACCGGTTATCCGTCACCAATAACAGTACCGGCAATATTGATCTCTGGAACTGGACCTATGATGTGGTAGGATCAAGCAACCTGGAAGATCCGCCCCCCTTTCTTTTTCCGACACTGAACCGGGAAGCTTATTATACGGTAAAACTGAAAGTAACCAATCTGACCCTGGGTTGCAGTGACAGTGCCAGGAAGACCCTGACCGTCCTCGATCATTGTTATATTGATGTTCCCACTGCCTTTACTCCCAATAACGACGGACTCAATGATTTTTTCCGTCCGCATAATGCCTTAAAGGCCGATCAATATCAGTTCAAAGTATATAATCGCTGGGGACAATTGGTCTTCTCTTCCCGCAACTGGCAGGAAAAATGGGATGGCCGGATCAACGGGCAAATACAACCCACCGGAGTATATGTCTGGATGCTGAGTTATACCCACCGTGATACCAAACAACCGGTGTTTAAGAAGGGGACCGTAACGCTGATCAGGTAGGAATTGGATATTGGGTATTGTGTACTAAGAAATGGAACACTAACCTGCAGCGGGTTCTTTTGGATTATTTTACATTTTGAATTTTTTAGTTTCAAATGACTTCTTCTAACCAGCAAACACTTACTATTCAGCCATAGGCAGCCGCTTATCCCTCGGCCTGCATTTTCACATTTTCACATCCCCACATTTTCACATTTCCACATCCCCACATTTCCACATTACTCCATTCCCCTTATCTTTGCACATGGCAACAAGAAATTCCCCCCAACCATCCAGTAAACAATTTTTTGGCGAAGGACTCACCTTCGATGATGTGCTATTAATGCCCGGTTACAGTCAGGTATTACCCAGAGATGTAAGTATCAAAAGCCGGCTTACCCGTGATATTACCCTACATGTTCCCCTGCTGTCTGCAGCCATGGATACCGTAACGGAAGCTTCACTGGCTACCGCATTGGCAAGAGAAGGTGGCCTTGGCATCCTGCACAAAAACATGAGTATTGAAAAGCAGGCCGAACAGGTAAGAAAAGTTAAAAGAAGTGAAAGCGGACTGATCATTGATCCGGTGACTTTATTAGCAGATGCCACAATTGGAGATGCTTTAAAGCTGATGCGGGAAAACCGGATCGGTGGTATTCCCATTATTGATAAGACCGGCAAACTGGTCGGCATCCTGACCAACCGTGATCTTCGCTTTGAAGACAATCCCAAACGGAAAGTAAGCGAAGTGATGACGAAGGAAAATCTCTATACGGCACCGGAAGGAACGGATCTGAAAAAAGCAGAAGAGCTTTTCAAAAAAACCAAGGTGGAGAAATTGCCCATCATTGATAAGAAAGGAATATTAAAAGGTTTATTTACTTACAGTGATATCCTGAAACTGAAAAGTCATCCCAATGCTGTGAAAGATACATTTGGCCGTTTACTGGTGGGAGCGGGTGTGGGGATCACCAAAGATTTATCAGACCGGGTGTATGCCCTGCAACAGGTAGGTGCGGATCTGGTGGCATTGGACAGTGCACACGGACATAGCAAGGGAGTGATTACCGCATTGAAACAGGTAAAAAAGAATTTCAGAAATATGACCGTCATTGCCGGAAATGTGGGTACTGCCGACGGGGCCGCTGCTTTGGCTGATGCTGGGGCAGATGCGGTGAAAGTCGGTATCGGGCCAGGTTCCATTTGTACCACCCGTATCGTAGCAGGTACCGGGGTACCACAACTCACGGCCATTATGGAAGCCGCTTCAGTATTGAAAAAAAGAAATATCCCTTTAATCGCCGACGGAGGTATCCGGTACACCGGTGATATGGTGAAGGCCCTTGCTGCAGGTGCCAATTGTGTGATGATGGGAAGCATCTTCGCCGGTACGGAAGAAAGTCCGGGTGAAACCATTATTTACGAAGGAAGAAAATTCAAAGAATACCGTGGCATGGGCTCATTGGGAGCGATGGCTACCGGCAGCAGCGATCGTTATTTCCAGGATGTGGAAGATGATGTAAAGAAATTTGTACCCGAAGGCATTGAGGGCCGGGTGGCTTACAAAGGTTTTTTAAAAGAAGTCGTGTATCAGTTCACCGGTGGTCTGCGTGCGGGTATGGGTTATTGCGGAGCGGCTACCATTGAAGACCTTCAAAAAGCCCGCTTTGTCAAAATCACCAATGCCGGAATGCGTGAAAGCCATGCACATGATATTGAGATCACGAAAGAAGCACCGAATTACAGCAGACGATAGGATTAGTCAGGAGTCTTGAGTCAGGAGTCGGGAGTGAAAGAACTTAATGCTGAAACCCGACTCTTGTCTCACGCTTCCTGACTCCCGACTCTAGACTCCCGACTCCCGACTCAATCTTCCACTACCTCAAACACTATCACCTGCTTTTTATATGCTTTTACATGGGAACCATTCAGGTAAGCAGGTCCCCATTTCTTTGATTTCTTAATCACGCGAACCGCTTCTTCTTCCAAACCATAACCATGATTGGTTAATGCCTGGATATTACTGATGGAACCATCGATATCCACTACAAATTTTACAACAACTGAATAGCGGCCAGCAGGTGCCCCGTTATTCACCGGTACTTCTGCCACCAGGTTTGATTCCAGGAATCTTTTCCAGTTGCCATCGAATTTCGCATCGATATCCACTGTTTCTGCGGGCTCATCCGGTTTTGCAGGCTTATCATCAAATACTCCTTTACCATCACCGTCAGTTGGAGGTCCGGGATCCACCACGGTACCATCATCAATAATTCCCTTTTTAGTATTATCATCAATCCGGGCATCTACAAAATCTATCTGAGAGGGAGGAGGTACATCCACCTGATCATCCGGTTTCACCTCAAGCGTTGTGCTTTTAATGGTTTGTATTTCCGGCTCAACAGGTTTGGGCTTGGGTTGCTCAGGTAATGGCTCCGGCTTTTGGATCTCTTTGATTTCAGTAAGCATCATTTCATCATTAATCCGGTACCGGTCTTCCTTCTGTTTAAACGTACTGGCCATCACCACGGATCCGAAAGCAAGCGCTGCCAGCGAGAAAGTAATCAGCAGGGCTTTTCGGATTCTTTTTTCATAGGTCTTGCGTAACTCATAAGCGCCGTAAGCTTTGTTACGGCCATCGAAGATGATGTCGAGCAGCGGGGCTGACAGAATTTGATTTGTTTGCATGGTTTATACTTTTCTAATCAGACAATCAATTCAAATCTTTCCACAAAACTTTATAACCCTGTTTTAATTTTTTTAAATTTTCTTGCTGTACAGGCGCTAATTTTATGGAATCTCCGGAACCATGCATCTCCGGCGGCCGGATTTGTCAAGCATCATCAACATGAAAAAATTCAGCAACCTTTTTATTGCCATCGCCTGTGGGTTATTGCTTTTTGCGGCATGGCCAATGTCGCCATTAACTCCGCTGATTTTCTTTGCATGGGTACCCTTATTGTGGCTGGAAGAAAAAGTAAAGAGCCGGAAAAAATTTCTGGGGCTGACCTATATCACCATGTTTGTTTGGAATGTCAGCACCACCTGGTGGATATGGAATGCATCGGCTCCGGGGGCAGTAGCGGCTTTTCTGGCCAACAGTTTCCTGATGTGCCTTCCTTGGCTTGGATACAAAGTGGCTAAAAAATGGCTGGGACAAAATACCGGTTACATATCATTGCTGGCATTCTGGATTTGTTTCGAATGGATTCATCTGACCGATTGGGGACTGAGCTGGCCCTGGCTTACCCTGGGAAATGTTTTTGCCACACATCCGGAGTGGGTCCAATGGTATGAATACACCGGCACCAGCGGTGGTTCGCTATGGGTGATGAGCAGCAACCTTCTCATTTTTATACTAATCAGGGAATACCGTATCAATGGCCGCAGCAGCGCCTATTTTAAATGGATGGGAAGCTGGTTGCTCTTGCTGCTGATACCTGCTGTATTGATCAACCGGTTAATCAGTATAAAGCAAAACCCGGTCTCCACTACTAATATTGTGGTGGTGCAACCCAATATTGATCCCTATGAGAAAGTATCCACCGGCAGTTTTGAAGAACAACTGAATAAACTGATTATTAATTCTGAAAAACAAATTAATGCAGAAACCGGTTTGATCATCTGGCCCGAAACTGCCCTGTACATGGCCAATGGTATCAATGAGGGAGAAATGAAACAGAATTTCCTGCTTAACCCTTTTTGGGCATTCTTACAAAGACATCCGCAGGCTAGTTTATTTACCGGTATCGAAAGCTTCCGGGTTTTTCAACAACCTACTGCCAGTTCACAAAAATACAACGGACTTCATTTCGAATCATATAATGGTTCAGTACTTATCGATAGCAGCGGACCAGCTGCCTTCTACCATAAATCCATGCTGGTCCCCGGTGTGGAAACCCTGCCCTGGTTCCTGAAATTTCTTGGCAAATGGTTTGACAAATTCGGGGGCACAACAGCAGGCTATACGCGACAGGCTGAACGTACCGTGCTGAATGAAAAACACGGTTTCCGCATAGCTCCCGCCATTTGCTATGAGAGTATTTACGGTGATTTCATGCGCCGATATGTAAAAAATGGGGCCAACCTTATTTGCGTGATCACTAATGACGGATGGTGGAAAAAAACACCCGGACATAAACAACATATGAATTATGCAAGGCTCAGGGCCATTGAAACCAGAACCTGGGTGGCCAGAAGTGCCAATACCGGTATCAGCTGTTTTATTGATCCGGCCGGCCGGGTTTATCAGCCCCAGCCCTACGATACACAGGCAGCCATCAGGATGCCGGTGACATTAGGGGATAGCCGGACTTTTTATGTCAAAAATGGTGACCTTCTCTCCAAAATCATCACCGCTCTCGCACTGCTTCTTCTAACCTGGGTTATTTACCTTAAAATAATTCAACGCTTTTTCCGGAAAAAATTTCCTGCACTGCAGATACCCGAATCCCCAACCAAATGAGATGAATAAAACCCTGTCCTATCAATCCAAAGAGATTTTCTATCGTTGTACCGGCAGCGGAAAGCCGGTGATACTGATCCATGGATTTGGAGAAGATGGACTGATCTGGAAAGCGCAGGCTGAGTTCCTGAAAGATCATTTCCGTTTAATCATTCCCGATTTACCCGGCTCCGGGCAATCACCCATTATTGATGACATGAGTATGGAAGGACTGGCTGAAGTCATTCATGCTATTATACATGCTGAAGGAATTGAAAGTTGTCCGGTTATCGGTCATAGTATGGGCGGCTATATCACGCTGGCGCTGATGGAAAAATACTGGAATCATGTAACGGCCTTCGGTTTGTTTCACTCCACCGCCTTTGCAGATTCAACCGAAAAAAAAGCAGCCCGGAAAAAAAGTATTGAGTTCATCAGTGAACATGGGGCCAAAGCCTTTATCGAAACCAGCAGTCCCAACCTGTTTTCAACCCGGTCCAAAGAACAAATGCCGGAAAGAATCGATCAATTCATTAAAGCCCAGCACAACTTTTCACCGGATGCACTCGTTTTGTATTATGAAGCCATGATGGCCCGTCCGGACAGAACAGAAATATTACGTAAGTGTACTGTACCAGTGCTCTTTATCTTCGGAAAAATGGATACCGCCATCCCCATTGCTGATGGGTTAAAGCAATGCCATCTTCCTGAAAAATCGTACATTCACATCCTTCCGGAAGCAGGCCACATGGGAATGATGGAAGAAGAAACAAAAACATGCCGGATTTTGGAAGAATTTTTGCTGGGTATATGAAAATTTTCGGCTGATAATCCTATCAATGAAACGACTTTTATTCGTCTTACTGACTTTCTTTATCCTGTCAGCAACCGCTGATGCAGCCCATATCAAAGGCGGTTTCTTTACCTATCGTTATCTCGGGCCAGGCAATGGATCCAATTTGCGTTACCAGATCAAGCTCACGGTTTACATGATTTGCACGGCTTCCGAGGGCCAGGTGAATACCACGGTCAATTTTTCCATTTTCAATGCCGGCACCAATCAGTTCCTGCAAAATGCCAGTGTGGCCCTGACCAACTCTTATACCCTGAATAAAAGTTATAACGAACCCTGTATTACCGGTGATGAGCGGGGATGCTACTACCTGATAGTTGAATATAATCTCCCTTCCATAGAATTACCATCCACCCCCAATGGCTATATCGTCGCCTATCAGCGTTGTTGCCGGATCAGTGGTATCAATAACCTGGTGAATAGCGGGGCCGTCGGAAATACATTCAGTATTAAAATTCCGGGAACAGCGGCTGCACCAGGTGCAGAAAGAAATAACAGTCCCACTTTTCTGGTGAATGATACGGCGGTTATATGTAATAATAATTTCTTCCAGTTTTCATTCCAGGCCACAGACCCGGATGCAGGCGATTCACTTTCTTATTCCTTTTGCGATGCTTATGCAGGTGGTTCACAAAATGATCCTGCTCCCCCTACTTCAACAAACCCGCCTTTTTCAACAGTACCATATGCTTCTTCCTATAGTGGTTCACAACCTCTTGGGCCCGGCGTCACCATCAATTCAAGAACCGGTATCATCAGCGGTATAGCCCCGGGTACGCTTGGTCAGTATGTGATATGCGTATGTGTGAATGAATACAAAGGCGGTGTTTTAATCAGTACCGTCAGAAAAGAATTACACGTGACGGTTTTTGACTGCGATCCATTGAATGCCGAACTGGATCCTCAAATGGTGACCTGTGATGGTTTTACCGTAAGTTTTTCAAATAAAGTCACCAATCCACCGGGATCAGAGTATATCTGGACATTTGGTGATCCGCAACAAGGAGCCATCGACACTTCCTTACTTGAATTTCCACCCCCTTTTAATTATCTGGATACTGGTATCTATCTGGTAAAACTTAAAATTTCATTACCCGGAGGAAACTGTGCAGACAGTTCCACTATGCGGGTGGGTGTATACCCTGGATTCTTTCCCGGCTTTGATTTTTCCGGAGCCTGCTTTCAGAATCCATACCGGTTCCGTGACACGACCAATACCCGGTATGGTGTGGTGGACAGCTGGCGCTGGGATTTCGGAGAACTCAGTACCCTTGCTGATACTTCCAGACAACAGTTTCCACAATACACTTATCCTGCTGCGGGTTCAAAAGATGTAAGACTGATCGTGACTAACAGCAAAGGATGTGTGGATACTGCTACCACAACCATTACTGTTCTGGATAAGCCGCCTATCAATCTTGCCTTTCGCGACACCCTGATCTGTGTCAATGATGCGTTGCAACTCAATGCAGCCGGAACAGGTATTTTCAGCTGGACGCCATTGACTAATATCATTGGGGCCAATACATCCAATCCGATTGTAAATCCTCCGGTAACAACCTGGTATTATGTAAATCTCAATGATAATGGCTGTATCAATAATGATTCAGTTCGGGTCAGGGTGGTTCCATTTGTCACTTTGCGGGCCATGAACGATACTACCATTTGCCAGGGCGATGCCATTCAGCTGAACGCTTTTTCTGACGGGTTACAATTCAGCTGGACCCCCACCGCTAATCTGAGTAACCCTTCCATTATCAATCCGATTGCCACTACCAGCGTTTTCACCAGGTACACAGTTACAGCCAGAATTGGTGGCTGTACTGCCACAGATTTTGTGGATGTCACACCCATTCCTTATCCGGGATCCAATGCCGGTACGGGTCCGCAGATCTGTTACAATACATCCGGACAACTCAATGCCAGTATCGTGGGTAGCTCATTCACCTGGACACCGGTCAACTACCTGAGTGACCCTAATATTCTGAATCCGATCGTTACTCCTCCGAGGACCACCCAATATATTTTATCCGTGTATGATACATTGGGTTGCCCCAAGCCTGGCAGAGATACCGTGGTGGTGATCGTTCAACCCAGGGTCCGCGCTTTTGCAGGTAATGATACCACGGTTGTGGTCGGACAGCCCCTGCAACTACAGGGTTCGGGAGGTGTAGGATATGTGTGGAGCCCCGGAACAGGATTGAACAATACAAATATTTTTAATCCGGTTGGTATCTATACCGCCTCTACTGATTCCATTGAATACAAACTGGTGGTCACCGATGCGATTGGTTGTGCTGATTCGGCCTTTGTAACCGTTTATGTATTCCGGACCAATCCCTATGTATTTGTTCCGACCGCATTTACCCCCAATAACGACGGACTGAATGATGTGATCAGGCCCATTGCAGTGGGCATTCGCCAGATCAATTATTTTGCCGTTTATAACCGCTGGGGCGAAAGAGTGTTTTATACCACGGTGAATAAACTGGGATGGAATGGTATCCACAATGGGAGACCACAGGCAAGCGGCGTTTTTGTCTGGATGCTGGAAGCCATTGACTATACCGGTAAAAAATTATTCCTGAAAGGAACGGTCACTCTGATCCGGTAAGTAACCTTATCTCCCCACAGCCTTTTATATTATTCAGGACCTATTTGATTCAACTGTTTTAAATAATGTTCCAATCTCCCTGCAGTTTTTTGCATAAAATATCATTTAACTTAGCCAAAAACACAGCATGGCCAGCATTGCATTTATCACCGGGGCTACTTCAGGATTTGGAAAAGCAACGGCCTACAAATTTGCAGCACATGGATACGATGTCATTATCAATGGTCGGAGGGCTGACCGGCTGCAGGAGATAGCCGATGATATCGAAGCCAAATACAATGTGGCTGTGATGCAGCTTCCTTTTGATGTCAGAGAAGAAGCGACCGTATTCAGCTCCATCCGTGGACTACCTGAAGATTGGAAAAAAATTGATGTGCTGGTTAACAATGCAGGGCTTGCTGCAGGCAGGGATTATTTTGAGGAAGCCAGTCTGGAAGACTGGAACACGATGATTGATACGAATGTAAAAGGATTTCTTTATGTAGCCCGGGCTGTATCCGAACTCATGATCAGTAACGGGAAAGGCCATATTATTAACCTGGGATCTATTGCAGGCAAGGAAGTATATGAAAAAGGGAATGTGTACTGCGCCAGCAAATTTGCAGTGGATGCATTGAACCAGGCCATGCGGATTGATTTGCTCCGTCACCAGATCAAAGTAACAGCGATTAATCCCGGTGCTGCTGAAACTGAATTCTCCCTGGTCCGTTTTAAAGGCGATGCCGTCACGGCCAAAAAAATCTATGACGGCATTGAGCCACTGCATGCAGAAGATATAGCTGATGTGGTCTATTACTGTGCCTCTCTTCCCGCGCATGTCTGTATCAATGATCTCACATTGACCTGTACCCGCCAGGCCAGTAATGTTTATTTCAACCGGCAGCCCGGTTGATACGAATCAAGAAAAAATAATGCTGCGGGTAATTTCCCATAACTTAGGACAATTACCACCTTATCCTTCCTTATTGGCCTGATCCTTGCGTATTTTCCCTGCGAAAATCTACCCTATTTGAAAGATACCGGTCATTAAATTTAAACCTGCAAAATCCGCAGCATAACTTTATGTCATCGTTCCAATACCATAGAGAAAGCCCCATGAAAAAGTTCCGCATCCTACCCGCCTTATTGATACTTTTCAGTGTCAATTCCTTCTCACAAAATGTGATCCGTCAGCAAAGCTGCAGTAATGAGTCGATCAGTAAGCAAGCTGACAGCCTGAGGGAATTATATACCAAAGACGGATATGTACTGGTTCGTGAAGCATCCATGAGTATGGAAAGCGAATTTGAAATGCCTGTAATTGTCCCATTAACCCAGGGGAGCTGGTACCAGTTTGTTTTTATCGGGGATTATACCTCCCGTTTGTATGAAGTACGTATGTATGACTGGCAGGAAAGGATGGTAATCTTCCGTCAGAAAAAATGGGGCGAGTTAGATGGCAATGTGATCAGCTATTCTTATATCCCCAAGTTTTCAGAGTTTCACATGATGAAACCTGTACAGGTTAATAAACAAAAGAAGAAAAATCTTTGTGGTTATGTGATGATGTTTAAAAAAGCAGCCAGTACCACAGATGAAGGCGGATCTGCTCCTCCGGCACCGCAACAACCCTGATTTATTTTCTTAATTCCATCACGCCCCAATTCCCTTCTTTTAAATCAGCAGATTGATTGAAACGAAAGGATTCAATGCTTCTGAAATCCGGACAACAGGGTGATGCATCTACCTTATATAAACGCAGGCTGATACTGTCATAATCAGTATCATTCCATTTTACAAACAGCTTTTCCAGGGGTTCTATTTCAAGATACAATACACTATCCCGCCCTGGCTGCGGATCAGGCCCGGGTGAACTTGTGTGAAAAACAGTATCAGTTCCCTGAAAGGAATAAAAACGTACCTGCCGGCTGTTATATATCCGGTCAGGCCCAAACAGCAGATCAATCCCGTCAATAGAAAGCAGGCGGAATCTGAGGCTAAGACTATCCCCCTTGCATTTATAGGTACCCGTACAACAGGAATTAAAAAAACCAGCCGTAATGAAGCATAAAAAAAGGGTAGTACTGACCTTATGTTTCAGGAACGAAAACATGCAGACTGTGAGAATTATTGGGTTATTGAAATCATTACCTGCAATCCTCCCCTG
>DAORJS010000007.1:0-24412 GCA_035439185.1 Chitinophagaceae bacterium | reverse complement strand
TCCGGATAACTATATGGTGGACTTTACAGTCCGGATGAATAATGCTGCCCAGTTACTGACCAATAATACCATGAACCTCACCTGGAAATATGCGGCTGCCCAGCAGGAGTCGGATATCTCTTATGAAAAGCAGAATACACAAGTAGGTTATATCAAGGATGGCAGTTTTGACTACCACACGATTGCCAAAAAGAGCAGTAAGAATTTTGATGAGAAAACCAGCTGGATCGGCATCCGTCAGCGTTTCTTTTATGGTATCCTGGTGGCTAAAAATGATTTCAATTCCGGGAATATGGAATGGACCATTCCGCCGGATACTGCTAAAACCGTGGTTCGCTCAACTGCAAATATGAAACTGACTGTACCGGCTGCTGCGGTTTCAACGGTTCCATTCAGTATGTACTATGGTCCTTCAGACTATCATATCCTGAAGAAATATGGAATGCGTTTTGAAAAACTGATCAACCTGGGGCAGGGGATGTACTCTTTTGTGCGGCCGATCAATAAATTTCTGATTCTCCCGGTATTTGATTTCTTTAATGGCCTCACGAAGAATCCGGGGATCGCCATTATCCTGCTCACCCTGCTGATCCGTCTGTTGATTTCACCACTTACTTATTCCAGTTATCTCAGTGGTGCCAAGATGAAGGCATTGAGACCGGAGATCGCCAAACTCAAGGATAAATTCGGGGAGGACAAACAGGCCATGAGCATGGAGCAGATGAAACTGTTCCGCGAAGCCGGGGTAAATCCATTGGGAGGCTGTATACCGGCTCTTTTACAGATCCCGATCTTCTTCGCCCTTTTCAGTTTCTTTAATGCCGAAACCGCACTTCGGGGTGCCGATTTCTTATGGAGCCAGGACCTGGCCGCCTATGATGCGCCAATTAAATTCGGCTTCAACTTTCCGATTCTGGGTAATCACCTGAGCTTATTCAATGTAATGGCCTGTTTAACCAGCTTCCTGATTTCCTGGTACAGTATGAGTATGACACCAGATCAAAGCAATCCGGTGCTGAAATACATGCCTTATATCTTCCCGGTCTTCCTGTTATTCTTCTTTAATAACCTGCCTTCGGGACTGACCTGGTATTATACCGTATCCAACCTGGTTACCCTCTTACTGCAGTTTGTGATCCAGAACTATATCATCAATCATGATAAAATTCTGGAAAAAATTGAGCTGAACCGGAAGAAACCAAAGACCAAATCCAAATGGCAGGAGCGCCTGGAACAGATGCAGGAGCAGCAGAAAAAAATGAAAGAATCACAGCAGCGGGGTCGCCGCTAAGCGTTAAAATAAACTTAATAAAAACCGGGTGCCCGTTAAAAGTCCCCGGTTTTTTATTGCCGGCAGCTTCCGGGCAGGCAAGTCATATCTTTGCTGCAACGATTCACAAAATCTGGCACGTCTTTTTATATAGTATATCATATCATGAAAAAGATCCGACAAATAACAGTCCTGGTAATGGCCCTTTCAGTTTCGGTTGGTCTGATGGCACAACGGAAGTTGACAGAAGCCACGATTTCTTATGATATCGAGATTAATACCAGCAATAGTAGTCCGCAGGCAGCTGATTTACTGGATGGCGCCACCAGTGTGATCTATCTGAAAGGAACTTCCAGCCGTTCTGAGATGATCAGTTCGCTGGGTACCCAGGCTACCATCATTGACGGAAAAAGCGGAGAAATAACAGTTCTGAAAGATTATGGTGAACAGAAATACATGATCACTATGACGCAGGCAAACTGGAAACAATCCAATAAAAAATACGACGGGATCACATTTACCTATTATGATGAGTTCAAAACCATCGCGGGATACAAATGTCAGAAAGCCCTGGGTAAACTGACGGATGGCAGCACTTTCACTGTGTATTTCACCAAAGAGCTGATGCCGGCCAATAAGGATTTTCAATACCTGAATAAAAACCTGCCCGGTCTGGCCATGCAGTATGAAGCTTCCTTAGGGAAGACCATGGTGACTTACACCGTATCCACCATCAATTTTAATCCGGTACCATTGACAAAGTTCGACCTGCCCAAATCCGGGTACAGGGTCATGACTTATGAAGAAAGTATGGGAGGAGGTAATTAGTTCCGCTGGAACTGACGGTTACTGAGATCAATTTTTACTTTATCCAGTACCGCTTTTTTGCGAAGGGGAACAACATAAGTGGTATTGCCGCGCTGAACGGTAACCACGGTATTGAGACTGAAATACTTTTTGTCGGCATCACTATTAAAGACCTGGCTGCCTTTATAGGTATAGCCAGACTTCAGGGTGAAAAAACCTTTGTTATTGGCGGTTCGGCCGGAAAGAAGCGAAGCAGTTGGCCTGGTTGTTGATTTCTTTTTACCATCACCCAATGTGGCAAAGGCGCCAAATGCAGAGACAGTGATCAGCAGGATCACTATTATCTTTCTGCCCAGCAGTCTTTTGTAGTTGGGGTGGTTCATACTGTACAAAAATAAAGACAAAAACTATTATAAAACAAACCGTTTATCCAGAACTTTAATACTTCATTAACGCAGAAGATTGCGTTTTGTTACACCCGGTTGCATAAAAAAGGCGGTATTTTGCACATTTGGGGATAAATCCGGTCATCCGGACTTCCCTTTTTTCACTTAACTTGTTGATCAGGAACTAATTTTCAGGGAGGATCCCCAATAGCACCGGGATGGCTGTCTGACCGCTCTTTAACAAGTTTTGCTCACCAAAACACCGTACAATGCAAGAAAATAACCCTTACCGGGAAGACAGGGAACAGCTACGGGAATTAATCAGGCAATATGAACACCTTAAAAATGGCAGACAGCATAGCTTTATAGACGAAGACTCTTTCGAAAGAATCATTGCGTATTACCAGGAAAAAGAAGACCTGGTCCGGGCCATGGAGGCTGCGGAGATCGCATCAGAACAATACCCTTATTCGGGTCAGTTACTCATCAAAAAAGCAGATATCCTGCTGGCCAACCGCCGCTATCTGGAAGCGCTCGAGATTCTGGAAAAAGCAGAATTATTTGACAGCGCCGATATCAATCTCTATATCCTCAAAACAGATGCCTACCTGGCCCTGGATCAGCAGGAAAAAGCCGTACAGCTGCTGGAAGAAGCCCTTTCGTTATTTGAAGGCGAAGAAAAAATTGAGCTCCTTTTTGAGCTGGCTGATGTTTATGATGATTACGAGGATTTTGAAAAAGTATTTGATTGCCTGAAGATGGTGCTGGAAGATGAGCCGAATAATGAGGAGGCTTTATACAAGATTTGTTTCTGGACCGATTTCACGGGCAGGAATGAAGAGAGCATCCGGCTGCACCAGCGGATCATTGATGAATTTCCCTATAATGAACTGGCCTGGTTTAACCTCGCTGCGGCTTATCAGGGTTTGAAGCTCTATGAAAAAGCCATTGATGCCTATCAGTATGCCATTGCCATTGAAGAAAAATTTGATTATGCCTGGAGGAATATGGGAGATGCCTATATCCGCCTCCGCAGATACCGGGAAGCCATTGAAGCTCTCGAAAAAGTAAATGAACTGGCGAAGCCGGAAGATGTGATTTTTGAAGCCCTGGGCTATTGTTATGAGAAATTGAAAAACTATGCCCAGGCCCGCTTTCATTACCGTAAAGCATCCCATCTGAGAACTGATGACAGCCGCCTTTATTATAAAATTGCCGGTACTTATTATAAGGAAGAACAGTGGGAAGCCTGTCTGAAACAACTGGACACCGCATTAAAAATCCATCCCAACCAGGCCGAGTATAACCTGATGGCCGGCGAATGCAAAAATCACCTGGGGTTATTCAAAGACGGCGTACAATACTTTCTGGCCGTGGTTGGTAACAGGCCACGCAGTACGGCCGGATGGGAAGCCCTGATCCGCTGCCTGTATAAAGGCGAATATTTTGAAGAAGCCCTTGTACAGGCCGATGCCGCCCTGATCGCCACTCAGGGGAAATCGCTCTTCCTTTTTTACCGCTCTGCTATTTTGCTGGCAGCTGGTAAAACAAAGGAAGGTATTCTTGAATTGGAAAGCGCAATGGCCATTTCACCCAAACAACTGAAAAAATTCGTCGAACTCAATCCAGCTATTCTGCAACATCAGCAGGTGGTGGATGTGGTGGCGCGTTTCAGGAAGAAGAAGTAAGAGAAGTCGGTAGTCGATAATCATTAGTCAATAGTCGAATACAGGTCAGTCATACTTCACCTAATCTTCCCTAAATTTGCCGGCCTGCCAATGAAATTGGAAATCAGGCGGTTCACTTTAATGATCCAAAAAAATTCCCGGATATGAATTTTAATTTATCTCAGATACCCGACCGTAAAACAAAGCCCAGACAATCAGGTATCACAATGGTGATGGATAAAGGGCTGAGCCTTGAAGAGGCCAGAAATTTTCTGAGTGTGGCCCACCCGCATGTGGATATTGTTAAACTGGGATTTGGAACTTCCTTTGTAACTCCCAATCTCAAAGAAAAACTGGAACTCTACCGTTCCAGTGATATACCGGTTTATTTTGGCGGAACTCTTTTTGAAGCCTTTTTGATCCGCAATCAGTTTGAAGATTATATCAATGTCTGTCGTGATTTCGGAATCAGCTGGATGGAAGTCAGTGATGGCTCAATCACCATCCCCCATGCCGAAAAATGCGGCTATATTGAAAAGCTTACCAAACATGGCATCGTGCTGAGTGAAGTGGGTAGTAAGGATGCGGCGCATATCATTCCTCCCTATAAATGGATCGAACTGATGAAGGCCGAACTCAGTGCCGGCTCCAGTTATGTGATCGCCGAAGCCCGGGAAGCCGGAAACGTAGGTATCTACCGCGGAAGCGGAGAAGTAAGGGAAGGACTGGTGCAGGAAATTCTGACACAGATCCCTGCTGAAAAAATCATCTGGGAAGCTCCGCAAAAAGCACAGCAATTATATTTTATCGAATTGATTGGCTGCAATGTGAATCTGGGAAATATTGCCCCTACAGAAGTCATTCCGCTGGAAGCCATGCGGATCGGATTAAGAGGAGATACCTTTATGCTTTACCTCGATAAAAAGGAAACTGCGGGATGAGGCGCTTTGGGTTGATCGGCTATCCGCTGTCACATTCTTTTTCTAAAAAGTATTTCACCCGGAAATTTGAAAAAGAAGGGTTGGATGATTGCCGGTACGAACTCTATCCCATCGGATCCATCAACGAATTACCAGTTCTGTTACAAGCGCAACCCGATCTGGAGGGATTGAATATTACCATTCCTTATAAGAAGCAGATGCTGTCCTTCCTCCATGATTCTTCATTTATACCAAAAGGACTGGAAGCTTGTAATTGTATCCTCATCAGACAGGGCAGATTGATCGGGTATAATACAGATGTTACGGGTTTCAGGGAAAGCCTTCGTCCATTATTGCATCCGGCACAACAATCGGCCCTGGTATTGGGAAACGGCGGAGCAACCGCTGCCGTGATTTTTGCATTAAAAGAACTGGGTATCAGGTATCATATCGTGAGCAGGGAAAAACGGAAAGGATCTGATTTTACTTACCGTGATCTGGATGCCGGTATCATCCAGGCACACCCCATCATTATTAACACGACTCCGCTGGGCATGTTCCCCAATGAAGCACAATGTCCCGATATGCCTTATGAGTGGGTTGATGAGCGGCACCTGTTCTATGATCTTGTGTATAATCCGGCTCAATCGCTTTTTCTTCGCAAGGGGGCAGAAAGAGGGGCTGCCATAAAAAACGGGGAAGAGATGCTGCTGCTGCAGGCCGAAGAGAGTTGGAAAATCTGGAATAGTAGCTGATCAGGATCCGCTCAGCTTTTGTCTGACTTCTTCCGGAACGGCTGCGATTTTCTTTTCAGGGTAATTGTAAAAGATCATACCTGTTTTGGCAATAGCCACAGTAATTGTTTTTTCTCCGGCTTGTTTTTCCAGTTTATAGTAGATATCAAATCCGATCCGGGTCATTTCTCCGGCAGCAACCGACACAGTAACTGTTTCTCCGTAAAACAATTCGGATTTGAATTCTATTCCGGCATCTGCCATGATCAGGCCCAGGCCGCCAATGGCCATTTCGGTATATCCATGATGAATAAGAAACTGCATCCTGGCTTCATGGACCAGCGATAATATACTGTCATTACCAACATGGCCTCCGTAATTGATATCATTAATACGGACGGGAATCCGGCATTGAAATGTAAAATGTTCCGGACAATCAATCCTGATCCTGGCCATGTAATTTTTTTTACAAGAATACGGGAAAAATGAAGCTGGAAAAAGTCTATTGCTTTTCGAGAGAACTGACCAGACTCAGAATATCCATAAAATTACCCGGGTGGGCAGCATCGGAACAGGCCAGTTGTTTCTGCCACTTATCCATCATATTGGAACAATCGGTGTCTTTTTCTTCACCCGCAACACAGCAAACCATATTGCCGAGTTTTTTTGACATCCGGATAAAATGTCCTTCCGGTGTCATAAGCAATACATAACGGTCATCTTTTTTTCCGGTGTTCGGAATCGCTTCGGCAAAACCAAGATGATGGTTGTTGTTGAGTTCTTCCGGACCCAGCAAATCATCAAATGAAAATGAAGATGCGATCGCTGCTCTGCGGGCCTGACTGAAATCCAGTTTGGCGAATGTTTTTTTACTTGATTCTAAAGCTGCTTCCTCTCTGGCTTCCGGATCCATACTTGAGTTGATGCGACTGGTCTCTTCATTATTTATTGCAGCATCTATACCGGCGCTGGCATGTGTTAATGCTTCCAGTTCAGGTGTATTGATTGAAGCGCTGGGGCCCGTGGCTGTTTGTCCGGGGGAAAGAACGAATTGCCAGGCCGCAAATCCTAAAAAACCGATGACGATGGCTGCTGCCGCATATTTCCAGAAAGGATAAAAACGTTTTACTGGTGATTGGGAAACGGCTTCTTCTGTTTCAAGGGCCAGTTGAATATGGTTCCAGGCTGCAATCGGCGGTGCGAGTTCAGCTGCATATAATTTTTCAGCAACAGTACCCTCCATGGCTGTTTCATCGAGTTGCTGACTGATGATTGCCCAGGATGAGGAGGGGGCTTTGATTTCGAGCTGGTATAATTTTTCAGGGAAACGATATCCGTTGGCGGCCTCATCCAGTGCCGCTTCAATTTGCTGCCAGCATCCTTCAGGAGGAGCCACTTCGTGGTTCAATAAAGTATCCTTGATCCTGCTGCTCATTACTTACTATTAACACCTCTTTGCCTGTCAATAAATGTTTTCACCATATCCTGAAGAATCACCTTGGCCCTCGAGAGTTGTGATTTACTGGTGCCTTCACTGATGCCCAGCATATCGGCAATCTCCCGGTGTGTGTATCCTTCCACCACATACATGTTAAACACGGTGCGGTATCCGGGGGACAGTTCCTGAACCAGTGCCAGGATATCTTTGGCACCCAGATCATCGAGCACAGAATTGTACTTGCCCTCGATCGTGTTCTCTTCTCTTTCTGTCACCGGCATGAGGTATCGCTTCCGGCGAAAATGCTCGATAGCGGTGTTCACAAAGATCCGGCGCATCCAGCCCTCGAAAGAGCCATCGCCCCGGTAACTGTCCATTTTTCTAAAGACCTTGATAAATCCTTCCTGCAGGATATCCTCTGCCTCTTCTGCCTTACCGGCGTAGCGGAGACATACAGCATACATCCGGGGAGAGAAGCGGCGATACAGTTCTTCCTGCATCCGGCGGTTGCCACTAAGGCATCCTTGAAGTAAGTCGCTTTCGGTAATCATTTGGTTGCGTTCTGGTGTCAAGTTGAGTGGTTTGTAACTAACCTATTCAAAAATGCTACCAGTTTTTCGGTGGCCTTTTTCCGGTGGCTGTATTGATTTTTTTCCTCCATTGTCATTTCCGCAAAAGTCCGCACCGAACCCTCCGGAATAAACACAGGATCATAGCCGAAGCCCTGATTTCCGCGTTTTTCTGCGGTTATCCTCCCTTTACAAATCCCTTCAAATAAGAATTCCTGACCGTCTATTAACAGGGATATAACAGTCCGGAACCGGGCTTTTCTATTGGTTTGGCCCTCCAGATTGACCAGTAGTTTGTCAATATTGGCATCAAAAGATCGGTTTTCACCGGCATACCGGGCGCTTTTTACCCCGGGCTCTCCCTGAAGGGCTTCTACTTCCAGACCAGTATCCTCGCTGAAGCAATTAAGTCCTGTTAATTCCTGTATGGTTTTGGATTTAACGCTGGCATTCGCTTCCAGGGTATCATAGGGTTCAGGAATATCCTGATTGATACCGGCTTCTTTCAGGGTCATCATCTCCAGCCGGTTATCAAGCACAGCCCGGATCTCATCCACTTTGTGTTGATTATTGGTGGCGAATATGAGTTTCATCATGGTTACAGGTTAAATAGCCTTTTAAGGCTTACCCAGAGTTTGCTTTTTTCCACTTTATCTTTTTCCAGATCCTGCAATGAAGGGGCATACAGAAAAGTATTCCCGTTAAAAGCCTGTAACTGGTAATGCGGAAAATTCATCGGCAGTCCAAATGAAGCAGGATCCTTTTCAAAAAGCAAAACGATCCTGCTTTTGAAATCAGTGAGTAATGTTTGATACGGGATATCCGGATAATGGTACAGATTGACCAGTGCAATATCGGCCATGGATAATTTACAGGCAGATAAAATACCGGTGAGAAAGCCCAGTGATTCATCAGACAAAAAAACAGCATCTGATACATTCACCAGGACCAGGATCCGCTGTTGATTATTACCTAATGAACGGACCGCCGGTATTTGATCAACTGCCGATACGGTTGATGGAGGCTCTTTTTTTTGAACGAATCCGGCGGGGACACTATTCACTGAATGATCAGCAACAAGTGTTTCCCCGTAGAGACCGGCCAAAGCGGCGGGTGGCAGATTGATATGATTTAAATCCATGATCTGTTTGACAAATTACACTAACGGGTGTTTCTTTTTTTCGTTTCTTTGAAAAGTTATTGCGGACCCCGTTTGAACTCCTTTGAACAGGCAAGATAAATTAAACTATTATGACAGCAGCAATGGATATCACGATCACAAAAGCAGAAAGAAGCAAGTTGCAGGACCTTAACCTGGAGAACCTCCCTTTCGGGAAATATTTCTCCGATCATATGCTGGAGGCAGATTACGAGAACGGGGAATGGAAGAATGTGGAAATCAAACCCTACCAGCCTTTGTTACTGAACCCTTCAGTGGCGGCGATCCATTATGGACAATCCATTTTTGAGGGCATCAAAGCCTATAAAGACCGTCAGGGAGAAGCTTATATTTTCAGGCCGCATGATAATTTCAGGCGTTTCAATATTTCGGCTGAGCGGATGCAGATGCCCGCTGTTCCGGAGGAGATTTTTATGGATGGCATGAAGCAATTGATTCAGCTGGATAAAAACTGGATCCCTTCCAGTGAAGATCATTCACTCTATATCCGCCCTTTTATGTTTGCTTCTGATGAGTTAATAGGTGTTCGTCCCTCTGACAATTATAAATTCATGATCATTCTTAGTCCGACCGGACCCTACTACGCTGCCCCCATGCGTATTTATGTGGAGGAGCAGTATGTAAGGGCTGCACCGGGTGGAGTGGGATATGCCAAAGCAGCCGGTAATTACGGGGCTGCCATGTACGCTACGGCACAGGCCAAAAAAATGGGATATGATCAGGTACTTTGGATGGATGCCACGGAACATAAATATGTACAGGAATGCGGTACCATGAACGTATTCTTTATTATCGGGAATACAGCAATTACACCAGACCTGAATCAGGGAACGATCCTGGATGGGGTGACCCGGCAGAGTTCGATTACGCTTTTAAAAGAAATGGGCTTTACGGTGGAAGAAAGACCACTGAGTATTGATGATATCATTGATGCCTATAAGGCTGGTCTTTTGTATGAGGTATTTGGTACCGGTACTGCTGCCACTATTTCCATGATCAGGGAATTGCGGTACAAGGATTTTGTAATGAAATTTGATACAGACAGCTGGAAAACGGCTCCGATGCTCAAATCCTGGCTCACGGATATCCGGGAGGGAAGGAGAGAAGACCGGTACCAGTGGATGTGGAAAGTATAAGGTTTTGAAAATCAAATAACTGAATCCCGGATTCTAAGTCCAGCCCCCTGGGGGTAAAATCTTGGAATTTGGGATTTGTATTTTTGGAATTTAGACAGATCGCCCCTACCTTTGCCGTCCCAAAAATAAATGGTCAGGAATGCCTACAATTCAACAATTAGTACGTAAAGGAAGAGAAATTATCAGGGCCAAGAGTAAATCTAGGGCTTTGGATCAGTGCCCCCAGCGTCGCGGGGTATGTACAAGGGTGTATACCACTACTCCTAAAAAGCCAAACTCAGCGCTGCGTAAAGTAGCCAAGGTTCGTTTGACTAATAAAGTAGAGGTGATTGCCTATATTCCCGGAGAAGGTCATAATCTTCAGGAGCACTCCATCGTACTGATCCGTGGCGGAAGGGTAAAAGATCTTCCGGGTGTACGTTATCACATTGTACGTGGTTCTCTGGATACTGCCGGTGTGAAGGACAGGAAGAAGAGCCGTTCCAAGTACGGTACTAAAAAAGATAAGGCCAAAAAATAATCCTTCGGCTATTCAGCCAGGGATCCAAGCAAAAGATAAAAGAAACTAATTTATAAGTCATGCGTAAAGCACAAGCAAAGAAACTCCCGATAGCTCCTGATCCTAAGTTCAACGATAAACTGGTGACCCGGTTTGTGAACAACCTGATGTGGGAAGGAAAGAAAAGCGGAGCCTTCACTATTTTTTATGATGCACTGGACAAGGTAGCCAAGCAAACCAACGAAGATGGTTATGAGGTTTGGAAAAAAGCCCTGTACAATGTAACCCCTGCCGTTGAAGTGCGCAGCCGTCGTATCGGTGGAGCTACTTTCCAGATTCCTTCTGAGGTTCGTGCCGACAGAAAAATCTCCCTCAGCATCAAATGGCTGATTCGTTACAGCCGCGAGCGGAATGGCCGCAGCATGGCAGACAAGCTGGCCGGTGAAATCGTTGCCGCATCCAAAGGGGAAGGATCTGCTTTCAAAAAGAAAGAAGATACACACCGGATGGCTGAAGCCAACAAGGCCTTCGCTCACTTTAAAGTATAATCAGTACAACTGCACATTATAAAAAAAATCCTGCCTTACCGGCGGGATTTTTTTTGTTATCATCAGTACATTTTATCTATTCATTTTTTTCAGGTATTCGCTTCCAGAAATAAAGGGAGTTGGCGACCGATAATTTCCGTCCAGCCCATTGTAAAACTCTCTGTTCTGAAATCTGGGCCGTTGCCGGCAAATGAGGCAACACCGGTATGCGTTAATACCAGTCTGGTTTGGTTGCCATCAGGGAATAATTCAACACTGACAACTGAATAGCCCTCTCTGTTTTCATAAACCCAGCTATAGGCAATTTTTTTGCCTGGTACAAGTTCCAGCACACAACAATGGTGTATATACTCTTCTCCGGTACTGCCTTTTCCTGCAAATCGGAAACGGAAACCGGGGACAGGTTGAAAATCGTCAAGATCAAAAAACCATTTTTTCAGGCAGGAAAGATCCGTCAATGCTTTCCAAACCAGATCAGCACTGGCATTTAGGTTTCTTTCAATCCGGATAGGAGTGGAAGAATGGAAAAGCTGGCCGCAGATGTATTCATCCATCCTGGTAATATTCTGTACCATGCCCTCATCTGCCTTGAATACTTTGATTACCTCCTGAAGCTGGGAGGCTGATTCAAAAACAGAATGCAACGTCACCAGGGTCTGCGTACCCCTGGCTTCAAAACGGGCGGTCATTACAAAAGGCGGGAAGCTGATATGCCGCATCACGATCAGGGATGGTTTATTCAGGGTGATATAAATATGTTTATTCTTGTAATCAGTTCCGTCGGGTCCATGCATCACAAATTCCCATTCACCTCCTTCTGTCAGGTCCATTTTACTGATCGTACAGCTGAAGCCAACCGGTCCCCACCAATGCCGGATATGTTCCGGATTGGTCCAGGCTTCCCATACCAGTTCCTGAGGAGCATTGATCAGTCTGCTGATAGTTAATTCACGGTTTTCAGTTGAAGTAGACATATCGCTGGTTTTATAGTTGCTTAAAAATAATTGCTGGCTGTAGTTACAGCTGGTATCATTTCGGTTTTCCTGTTTTCTTTTTGACTGTTTCTTTTTTGCCCTGAAGCGTACCCAGGTATTTTTCCAATGCATCCAGTTTCAGTTCCCAGAATTGCCGGTATTGCGCCACCCAACCTGCCACTTCCTGAAGTGAGGAGAGCTTTGCTTCACAATATCTTTCTCTTCCGTTTTTTCTGATCCGTATCAGGCCGCATTCATTCAGGATACGGATATGTTTTGATACTGCTGGTCTGCTGATGTTGAATTCACCGGCAATGCTATTGAGGTTCAGGTGGCGGGTGGCAATCAGACTGATGATCTCACGGCGGGTGGGGTCTGCAATGGCCTGGAACACATCTCTTCTCATGGGCAGTTGATTTTATGTAACTGATCGGTTACAAATATAGGAAACCGATTGGTTACATAAAATCTTTTTTTACTCCCAATACCTGTTGATGGTATAAGCAGTTGATCAGCAGCAAAAAAACAGGTTTAATTTTTTTCAGGGATACAGTAGGAGCGGATGGACAGGAGTTTGCTTTCTTCGTTAAAAAGGTACAGATCACAGGCCTTCACTAATGCCACCCGTTGCTGGTTACGGATAAATTCAGCGGATCCACTCACCACTACCTGATATCCATCGGTGATAACGGATTCCGTAGTAAATACAGTGGTCACCGATTCGAAGTATGCAGTTGTAGCTGCACATTGCTTCATAACAGCTGCTTTACCGGAATAGACTGATTCTCCAATGACTTCCCATTCAATTTGCTCATGGAGAAAGGGTTCGGCCTTTGCAAAAGCACCATTTGAAAAGGCGACGGCGATTTCAGTGAAAGTCATTCCCCTCAGTAAAAAGATTAATTATTGTTTGTTTTCTTAGTCTGGTGCCAGAGAATATAGGATAATAGTCCCGGAAGAATCCAGATCAGCATCATCAGCATCCTGGGATCAAAACTTCCGGCTACAGTCAGTGCTGAAAATACGGCACCACCCAGGTCGAAAAACAAACCGGCATAGGCCCACTCTTTGATCCTGTTTAAGCCAGGAATTAAAATGGCAATCGACCCAATGATTTTGGCCCAGCTGATCAGTTGAATAAAGTAAACAGGATAGCCCAGCCAGCCATGAAAAATGGCTTTTGTTTTTTCATCCGGTCCAATACCACCAACGGAAGAATATATCATTAGACCTGAAAAGGCAAGGGTGAAAACCCAATAAAGGATGTTGATCGTTTTCTTATTCATAATTGCTGGTTGCGGGTTTAAATTTTAATCCTGCTTCCTGCAGGGCGGTTTTCAATTTGGGGAGGGCAGAAGGGCCGATACCGTGTAAGGATAATATTTCTTTTTCAGTACAATGGGCAATTTTCTTCAGACTGGTCAGGTTATTTTTTTCAAGTGCTCTTCTGGCCGGAGCAGAAAGCACTAACATCCATTCATTGACCGGCTTCCGGTTCTTTTCACAAACCGGACAAACCGGGCAATCACTGCTTTTGTAAAAAATATGTCCGGCCGGACATAGCTTCCTGTTTTTCTTTGCGGCTGCCATTTGGATATCTGATTCATGACTGATTTCTGCCATCATATGCATCCTGCAGATCAGCTATAATAATTTTATTCATTTTCAGCATGGCCTGCATTACCCTTCCTGCTTTTTCTTTATCCGGATCACTCATTAAACGCGGGAGCTGTTGAGGAACAATTTGCCAGGATATACCAAAGGGGTCTTTCAGCCAGCCGCAGCGGCTTTCTGTTCCGCCGTTTGCCGTTAATTGGCTCCAGTAATAATCCACCTCTTCCTGTCCGTCACAATCCACTACAAATGAGAGTCCTTCATTGAATCCGAAAGGGTGCGGACCTGAGCTATCCATGGCTGTAAATAATTGACCTTCCAGATAGAATTGTCCGTGTTTGATATACCCGGTTACATCCGGGTCATTTTCCTCATAGCGGTGTAATACTTTAACGGAAGCATTTTTAAAAACAGAAATATACCTCTCAATCGCCTCTTCTGCTTTTCCGGATTTCTCTCCAGTGAACATCAGACAGGGTACAATGCTTTCTTCTCCCATGGTACCTCCCATCATCAGTTGCCAGTTCACGCCAAAGCGATCCTGGCACCAGCCATAGTATTCACTCCAGGGATATTTATTCAATGGCATCATCACCATACCACCTTCACTGAGCTTTTTCCATTTTTCATCCAGTTCTTCTTTTGATTGACAGGGGAGGAAAAAAGAAATGGAAGGATTGATTTTGAAATGAGGGCCGCCATTCAATGCCATAAATTTTTTACCGGCTATTTCAAACAGTTGCACCAATCCGGTGTCAGCCAGGATGTTTCCGCCCGTGAATACCTCACAGTATAAATCAGCAGCCTGTTTTCCGTTACCATCAAACCAGAGACAGGGATACACTTTATTGTTCATCAGGATTTATTTTCATAGTTAAACATCCACTTGATGCCAAATTGGTCAATACAACTTCCAAAATAAGCACCCCAGAACATATCGGTCATTGGCATTTCCACCACGCCATTCACAGATAAGCCCTGAAAAAGGCGATCTGCTTCTGCTTTGCTGTCGAGGTGCAGACTGATATACACATTATTTCCCTTGTTCACAGTAAAACCCATTTGTTCAGGGGCATCTGATCCCATCAGCTTATATCCGCCTGTAATCGGCAGACATACATGCAAAACAAGATTTTTTGCTTCATCCGGTAAGGGGGGCATTCCTTCCTGTGGAGGCATATCACCAAAACGACGGATACCGCCTTCAAATTCGGATCCGAAAATGGATTGGTAGAAATTAAATGCGGCTTCTGTCTGGTTGCTGAAATTGAGATAGGTTCCTACGCTGGCCATAGTATTTGTTTTAAATGGTTTCAACATGTTTTTTGAAATTGTTCAGGATGGCCTGCCAGCCACCCTGTTGCAGTTCAAGCGAATTCATTTGTTCTGCTTCAAACTTTTCTGTCACGAGTGTTCCGCCCTCCTGTGTTTTGAATCCCGTTTTCCAGGACCTTCCATCTCCGAGTATAACGTTGATGAACTCATGTTCCTTCACCTCCTGGTACTCACCTGCAAAATCGAAACTGAAACTTCCGTCTTTAGCGGCCATGGTGAATGAAAATTTTCCTCCGTTGCGGCAATCGCAGGAAGCAGCCGGGCAATGCCAGTCATCGGAAGCATGATTCCACTGCATGATATGTTCTGCGGTGGTCCAGGCCATCCAGACTTTTTCAACTGGCGCGTTGATTAAAGCATGAATTGTGATAACCGGTTTTACTGTTCCTTCCGCCAATCCCTTTATTTTTTCCAGGGCCAGCGGCCAGGTTTTTTTAAAGTAGTCGCTGTATTCATCTGCTATGTCCATGTCCATGGTCAGCACAAAATGGTCTTTCTCACTGCGGAGGGTATAATTTTCCAAAGAACCGGACCAGGCCAAAACCTTTTCACTGCTGGTATCTTCGACGCCGTTCACAATCATTCCCAGGTGTCTGAAGGACATGAATTCATGGGGGCGATGAGCTGCAATTTCACTCAGCATACCATCTCCGTTCTCGCCCAGAAAATAGATCCTGGATCCCTCTTTCCATTGATCAGTTTTTACAGTGGAGCCTTCTGCAAAAGCAGTGGTCCAGGTTTCATAGGAATGAATATTCCATAGCGATTCCCATATTTTTTCTTTTGTGGCATTGATTGTAATGCTAAGGCTGAGTTTTTGCATGGGCTTATTTTTTTATAGTTTTTTCTTTGCTTTTTTTGGGGCTGTTTTCTTTTTAGCTACCGGCTTCTTTTTCTTAGCCAGCATCTTTTCTTCATTTTCTGCCAGTCGGTACTTCACTATTCTTTTGATCAGATCCAGCGGGAGTGGTTCATTCAATGGAAATTGAACCGTACCTTTTCCGCCCTTGTAGTGATCTAATTCTTTTTTAAAGGAAGGAGCAGACCGGGGGGCTGGATATACACTAACATGATTTGCAAAACCGGCAAAGAAAATAAGCATGCCCTGTTGCTTGTAGCCGGCAATCCCATAACTGATGATTTCTTCAGCATCCGGTGCAGCGGCACGGATTGTTTTTCTGATTTGTTTCAGCAGGGTTTGCGTAGCCGGCGGGAATCTCCGGATGTATTCATCCACTGATGCCGCTTTGGTCATCGGGGTTGACATGATTGTTGGTTTTTAGTGAGGACGTTAAATATATTTATTATTTCAGCGAAACGGATGACCGGTTGTCAAAATGTAAGAGCCATTGATTGCCAAATTTATCCACAAGGTCCCCAAACAAGGCGCCCCAGAATGATACATGTACCGGATGAGTGGCTTCACCGCCTGCTGCCAATTGCTGATAATATTCAGTAATTTCTTTTTCACTGCTGCAGTCGAGCATAATGGAAATGGAATTCCCTTTACTAATCCCATGATCTCCTGCCATATCAGATCCCATGATGTTGATATCCCGGATAGAAAGCTGGGCATGGACAATGGCGTCTTTCATATGTGCAGGCATGCTGGATGAAAGCGGTGAATCACCTACAGTTTGAAAATAAAGTTCACCACCCAGACAGTCGCGGTAAAATTCCATGGCTTCCCGGCATTGACCATTAAAACTCAGATAGGGGCTTATTTTTTTCATTGTTTTACAAAGTTCAGCCGGTAAACTGATCCCGGCGCCTGTCATATATGACAGATTTACGGGTTGATTGCGACAGGTCAAAACCCTACCTTTATCGGATGAAAAAAGTCTCTATACTCGTTCCGGAATCTTCGGTTATGCAGGCCATTGCTGATCCGCAATACCTGTTCAGTGCAGTGAACCAGTTTATGCAGGTGAATGGGAAACCATCTCTTTTTGAAGTGGAACTGGTGGCTGCCAAAAAGGAGGTGGTATTGAATAACGGTTTGTTTACGGTACATGCGGACAAACTGCTGAAAGAGGTTAAAAAAACGGATCTGGTTTTTATTCCGGCCTTGTTCGGTGATATGCAGGAGAGTATTGAAAATAACAAAGAACTGATTCCCTGGATTCAGGATCAGTACCATCGTGGAGCAGAGCTGGCTTCACTTTGTGTGGGCGCATTTCTGCTGGCTTCCACCGGATTGCTGAATGGCAAACGCTGTTCCACTCATTGGGGTTTTCAACAGGAATTCAAAAAACGGTTTCCTGAAGTAGAAGTGGTGGAAGGAAATATAGTAACGGAAGAAAAAGGAATTTATTCCAGCGGGGGGGCGCATTCCTACTGGAACCTCCTCTTACACCTGGTAGAGAAATACAGTAACCGGGAAACGGCCATCCTGGCATCAAAATATTTTGCAATTGATATTGACCGGAACAGTCAGGCAGCTTTTGCCATGTTCAACGGACAAAAAGAACATGGAGATGTGGAAATAAGCAGGGTGCAGGAGTATATTGAAAAGCATATCAATGACCGGATTGGTATTGATGAACTGGCCGCACTTGTTCATCTGGGAAGAAGGACTTTTGAAAGAAGATTTAAAGCAGCCACCCATCATCCGGTGCTGGATTATATCCAGCGGGTAAAGATGGAAGCAGCCAAAAGAAAATTCGAATCCAGCAGGAAGAATATCAATGAAGTGATGTTTGATGTGGGATATACCGATACAAAAGCATTCCGCTCCGTGTTTAAACGCATCACCGGATTAACACCGGTGGAATACCGGAACAAATACAATAAAATGGCCTTGGCATAAAAAAAGGCACCCGGGGGTGCCCTGTAGCAGCTGTGATTGGTTACGACTAAATTTTAAAACCAACAGTAAGCATGGCAGAGCCGAAATTATCTTTTAAGTTGGCATAAGTATTGGCCCTTGGGGCATTGACCCTGTAAGGGAAACTGATATCCTTATTCAACCGGTGCACATAGGTAAGATCAACAAAAATTCCTTTGTTACGGTAACCCAGTCCTCCGCTCAGGTTCATCCGGCTTGCTTTTAATGATTTATCCTGATAGGGGCTGCCATAGTAGGCAAACCCAAGTCTTGCCATGATGATTTTGAATTTTAATTCAGCACCAAGTCTGAAATTGAAATTGGCTTTGGTGATAGCATCAATGGCCTGATTATAAGGATTGAAATAGGCTTTTGAATCTTCGGTCACTTCACCTTCCGGACCAAACCGGTTCCAGCGGTAATTGACATATTCAATATCTGCTGTAATAAAACCTTTCTGCCGGTTGATATTTTCCACTTCTCTGAATACATAAGATCCGCTCAGGATGATTTTCCCGGGAGAATAATAGGAATAACGGAAATCACTTACTGGTCCGCCCAGTACGGTAGCAGCTCCTACAGAGTCATATCCGTTTCCCGGGCCAAAAAGATTTTCGAGATTGGCAGCAAAACCGGCATCAAAATTTTCTTTCACCATCATTATATTGGGTGAATGAATTGCCAGTCCGATCCTCACATAATCTTTGGGCCGGTAGATCAATCCGAATTTGAGATTAAATCCTGCACCGCGAAGAGAATAATTTTCACGGTATGACAAATAGCCGAAGTTATTATTGTTATCCCCGCTGGCATCTGATTCGCGGAAATAAGTGTCGCGGTCAAGTTTTAAAATAGGGATACCTAATGTGCCTCCAATCATCCATTTCCGGTTCAGTTCATGACCCATGGCAAAAGTAATTTCGGTGATCCCGCCACTGGTTTGATTGGATTGTTCCTGATTGAGGAGGGAGCTGAATTCGGCACGGTTGATCACCTCCGGATTTCCATTAATCGTAGCTGTATCCACTAAGTAAGTATATAAGGCCATCTTGGTGGTGAGAGAAATATTATCACTGTTCAATGCATCATCTATGGAAAGATTGGATGCGGCAAATTCATCCGCCAGGGGTTCGGCAAAACTGCTGTAGTCATTTTGTCCGGAGTAATAAGTGGGGCGGTTGAAATCAGCAATTTTTGTAACGGAAATTGAAAAACTGTTTTTGGCTTTATACCCAAAACCTCCAAATACAAAACCGGTGGTACCGAGGTTGAAATTCTGTTGATTGGCTCCGGTATTAGCAGTGCCGCGGAAATTACTTTTTGGTGTTCCGAACTGCAGTCCGGGACTGATCACAAAATCGGATGTTTTAAAAAATGCCAATCCGGCCGGGTTTACCAATGCAGCCGTGGCATCACCACCCAGGGATCCCATGGCGCCTCCAATGGCCTGGTTCCGGGCTGTTCCATTTTGAGTAAGCCAGGAAAGGCGGATCGTCTCTTCCGGAATCTGAGCCTGAATTGATTGTGCTGACAAGAGCAAAACAATAGGGTAAAATTTCTTTTTCATGGTTCCAGGATAAAAAATGAACATAGCGTTACAGGGAACAGTATTCACCGCTCCCGGAAAATAATGACAATGGATTTAGTTTCTGGTTGGTCTTGATACCGCACCACCACCACCGGAACTGCCTGAACTTCCGGAGCTCCCTGAAGATGTTCTGGAGCCGCTGTTGGATGATCCGGATGAGGAGGAAGAAGAGGGGTTATATGTTCTGGAAGAACGGCTGCCTGAATTATCGTTGTTGAAAATGGTACGCACTTTATTACTCAGCCCGTCATTCGAACGGTTATTGGTATTATTATAAATAGTAGTGCCGGTGCCGGTTCTTGTGGTGGATGTCTTCATCATCCCGCGGTTATTATTATTGTTATTTGCAGGATTGGTATAACCGGCCAGGTTGAAATATCTTTTCACGACAGGGGCTGCCACCGGTTGTTTAGGATTGATAAAACCGTAATTGTAATTATTCAGGCAGCAGCAGTAGGGATTATAATAATAGTTCCAGCGGTTATATGGGTTATTAAAACTGCCGTAATAATAATTATAGCCGATGCTGTAACGGTCGGTATAGTACCAGTCATCCAGATCACTCCAGCGATAACGGTTCTGTACTTTCATCCGCAGATAACGATCGTCATAATATTCGTCATCATAGCGGTAATTTCTTTCTTCTTTCCTTTCTTCTCTGGCGGTTTCATCCTGCGGACGAACCGGAGAATAATATACATCATCCGGGGTTTGTCCGGTTTTATAAGCGGTGGTACAGCTTCCCAGGACCAGAACAACAAGTATCAGCGATAAAATTGGGGTTTTCATGGCAAATGGTTTGTCGGGTTAAAGGTGAAGTTACTACTTTTGTGCGGCTTTTGAATTTAGTCAATCGTTTGCGTAACCTGTACAAAGTTTAATGAGCTTTGTCAAATTATTGTCATGCAGGCTGTTAATTAAATGGTAAAGAAGTCCGGAAGACGGGGAGTCGGGAAGACCGGAAGTCCGGAAGACGGGAAGTCGGGAAGTCCGGAAGACGGAAAGTCCGGAAGTCCGGAAGAGAGTAGTCGGGAGTTGAGAGTCAAGAGTCGAAAACAACAGTCTCAGCAAAAAGATAAAATCTGAGACCAGAAAGCAATATCACAATATCTTAATATCCCAATATCTAATACCAAATAACTAATACCCAATATCTACTACCCCCCTCCTTAGCTAAGGCTACGGCGGGCGGAGCAATAACCAATACCTAATTCCTAATATCAAATACCTAATCCCTCAATATGAGTAAAGAAATCACTTCAAGAGCAGCAGATTATTCTCAATGGTACAATGACCTGGTTTTAAAAGGTGGCCTGGCTGATTATTCAGCGGTAAGAGGTTGTATGGTGATCAAACCCTATGGTTTTGCCCTTTGGGAAAATATGCGTGATGCCCTTGATAAAATGTTCAAGGATACCGGGCATGTGAATGCCTATTTTCCGCTTTTTATTCCCAAGAGTTTTCTGAGTAAGGAAGCCGCACATGTGGAAGGTTTTGCCAAGGAATGTGCCGTTGTGACCCATTACCGTTTGAAGAATGATCCGGGTGGGGCCGGTCTGGTTGTGGACCCGGAAGCGAAACTGGAAGAAGAACTGATTGTAAGACCAACTTCAGAAACCATTATCTGGAATACCTATAAGGACTGGATTCAGTCGCACAGGGATCTGCCACTATTAATCAATCAGTGGGCCAATGTGGTTCGCTGGGAAATGCGGACACGTTTGTTTTTACGCACGGCTGAATTTCTCTGGCAGGAAGGTCATACGGCCCATGCTACCCGCGAAGAAGCGATTACAGAGGCTGAAAAAATGCTGGAAGTCTATGCCACATTTGCAGAAGAGTTCATGGCGGTTCCGGTGATCCGTGGGGTAAAAACAGCCAGTGAAAGATTTGCCGGTGCCGAAGAAACCTATTGTATTGAAGCCATGATGCAGGATGGTAAAGCCCTGCAGGCTGGAACCTCCCATTTCCTTGGTCAGAATTTTGCGAAAGCCTTTGATGTAAAGTTTTCCAACAGGGAAAATCAGCTGGAATATGTGTGGGCTACCAGTTGGGGAGTCAGTACCCGGTTAGTCGGCGCACTCGTGATGGCGCATAGTGATGACAGTGGATTGATCCTTCCGCCGCGGATTGCTCCCTGGCAGGTGGTGATCGTGCCTATCTATAAAGGCGATGATCAGAAAAAAATGATTGATGATAAGGTTAAAGCCATTACTGATGAATTGAAGGCTTTAGGAATCCGTGTAAAATATGATGATAACGATAATGCAAGACCAGGCTGGAAATTTGCTGAATATGAATTGAAGGGTGTACCCATCCGGTTGGCGATTGGTGCCCGTGATCTGGAGCAGGGTGTAGTGGAAGTAGCCCGCCGTGATACCAAAGAGAAAAATGTGGTGAGCCTTGAAGGTATCTCTGGTTATGTTGCGCAATTGCTGGAAGAGATACAATCCAGCATGTATAATAAGGCAAAGGCTTTTCGTGATGAGAGAATCACTCCGGCAGATCATTGGGATGAATTTGTACGCCTGCTGGATGAAAAAGGAGGATTTATTGCAGCCCATTGGGATGGAACGGCAGCAACGGAAGAAGCCATCAAGGAAAAAACAAAAGCTACGATCCGGTGCATACCACTGCAGCATACAAAAGAAGAAGGAAAATGTATTTTGACAGGAGCCCCGTCTTCCCAGCGGGTGCTTTTTGCCCGCGCTTATTAATTGGTTGATATCTTCTGATTATACAGCCCGGCTTTCCGGGCTTTTTTCTTTGCCGGGTGTAATAATTTTCTATATTTAGGGAGTATAAAAATCAGAAAAATGGATCAGCAACAGGAGAGCTCCTTATTCGATATTCATATGGACAATCAGGCTCAATCAAGCCTGTTAGCTATCAGCAAGTGGGCAAAATTTGTAGCGGTTACAGGGATCATCATCGGCGCCATTGTTTTGGTACTTGCTATTTCCTATGGACCGCAGATTATTCAGGCATTTTCCGCCCTCTTATCCTTAGGAACGAATCAGGAAGAAGCGGGTGTGCTGATTGCCACCCTGGTGATTGCTGTATTACTGGTCAGTTTCTGGCTTTATTTTTTATTAAGGACTTCGAACCTGCTCAATCAGGGACTTGAGTCACGCAGTTCTGCACTGCTGGCCGCAGGTTTCAGGTCCATGCGTGTTTATTTTGTCATCAGTTTTGTTATGTCCTTGCTGAGTATCATCTCCGCGTTAACTGAACTTTTTTAATCCTCATGGGAAAATGGAAAATAATCAAATGGAAAGCAATCAACCGGAAAGCTCACTTTTTGAGCTGCAATACGATGAGGAACTGAAAAGCAGTTTACAGTCTTCGGCCAAATGGGCTGGCCTGGCTGCCCTGGTTTCCTTTGTGAGTACGGTAATGGGAATGGTCGGTTTTTTTATTCAGCGGGCTAAAATGCAGGCCCTGTACAGACAATATGCGGAGTATGGAATCAGCCAGCCATCCATGAGCAGTGGGATGATCTCCGCACTGATCAGTTTTGTGATCGGGGTGGTACTTTTTGTTTTTCTGATGAAGTTTTCCAGAAAAACCAAATCAGGACTTGAATCCAACGAAGGGTATTTGCTGAACGAGGGATTTTCCGGTCTTGCTGTATATTTCCGGATCATCGGAATTGTACTGATCATCGCAATTATTTTTATCCTTTTTGCTTTGATGGCCTTATTGGGTTAGTCATTAAAAGACTTTCAAAATTTTTCAAATCAAAACCAAAAAAATATGGAACAAAATCAAAACACATCATTATTCTCCCTGAATCTGGATGCCCAGAATAGTTATACTTTACGCAGCATGGCTTCCTGGGCCAAGGTACTCGGATGGGTAGGGATGATCCTGGGGATTCTTTTTATAATATTGGGCATTATGGTTCAGCAGGCCATGAGTCAGTATGGAGGATACCGGAGTTATCGGGGCGGTGGTTTCTCGGCTACTGCAATCGGAAATTATGGATTGGCAGCATATGTGATTATGGGGCTCATTTTTGTGATCACTTCCATTTTTGCAATCAATGCAGGAGGAAAGATCAATGCAGCGCTCAGAGCTAATGATCAGGCGGCGCTGAGTTCAGGTTTTGCCAATGCCAGGAATTACTTTGCCTTCTGGGCAGTGATTATAATAATCATGCTGCTGTTTGTATTATTAGGCGTTTTGGGAAGTATGGGATAATTCTCCCGTTCTTAATATACTTCAATGTCCCGGGTAACCGGGACATTTTATTTTGTGGAGAGATAGTTATAATCCTTCAGTAATACATCCAGGAAATCAAAGGCGGGCATATCAGATTCAATTTTCAGATGTGATTTGATTTTGGCCGCAGCAGCCTCCGCCATATTGTAATCCCCTTTTTTCCGGGCTGTTTCCAGAATACTCTTGATAGCATTGATATCCTTATCACTCAGTTGCATGATCTGATGATAGGAGGGGACATAATTGTCAGCTACTTCCTGAAAAACGGTTTCTTCAATATTACCTTTTGTGCGGACACTGATGATAATGGTTTTGGCCAGCAGGTCGCCGATTCTTTGACCTTTCGGGGAAGCCACGACCAGCACGATATCGGTGGTGAGAAAAGCTAACCCGAGTAAAACGATAAAGAGCTGTTCTGAATTACCACCGGCCAGCAGGCTGAAAACGAGGATCAGCAGGATCACGATCCAGAGATCGGAGACCCGGAGCAGCCATCGGATCAGGAACTGGCTGATAGAAGGTTTTCCACCCATTTCGTCCACCACCCGCAGCCCCATCACTTTTTTTCCGATACTTTGTCCGTTCAGGGTGATTTCAAGTATCAGGTGATACGTCATGACGGGCAGGAATAAGGTAAGGCCGATCCCCCCGATCGGGTCATCGGCATTCCCAATGGATTTATAAATTTCTATGGCG
>DAORJS010000006.1:0-26402 GCA_035439185.1 Chitinophagaceae bacterium | reverse complement strand
ACCCTGAATTCAGCTTGTGCTATAATTTGCTGAGACTTATTATATATGGCATGCGTAATATAGGCTTTGGAATAGGATTGCGGTACGGTTTCTAATTGGGATATACCATGAAGGGATATAAGCATGCAAAAGACCAACGGCAACAATCTCATTTTTCTCATGAATAAAAGCATTTGTAAAGATAGGCTTAGAGGGTCCAGTCGCTGGTTATAGTTTCATTCCGGCTGGTTGGTTTTTGCAATCCGTTTGTGAGTTTTTCCACTCTCTCCCCCACAATCCTTCTCAGTTCACTGATCTTTATTGATGGATACTTATTCATCGCCTCAAGAATAGAATAAGTAAACACTCCGTTTTTCAAATCTCCCCGCTCCAAAGCAAACTGGGTACCTGCCGCCGCAGAGATCACGGTGGCGCCCGTGCTCTTGCCCACATTCACAAAAAGCGACTGCATCAGTTCAAAGCTGTTTTTCATACCGAGGGTGGTTTTATCGGTATAAGTTGGTTTGCCTCCCTTGGTACCCAGTTGTTGTAAGGAATCCGATGCATCGGTGATTCTTGTCATTTCTTCTTTATCCACTTCACCGCTATGACAGGCATCAATCAGCATCAGTTTGCGGCGGGCGGGGATGCTGTCGAGCAGGTTTTCGAGTTCTTCGTAGGGGAGACCGTTGATTTCAGGATTGTCAAAATTGACTGTATAGGTAGAGAGATAATAATCATACTCTTTACTCAGCAATCCATGACCGGAATAGGCCAATATCACTTTATCGTTCACTGAGGTTTGCTGCAATTGCTTTTTGAGTGCACTTACATTGCTGCTGTTTACATTTTCATTGAAAAGGGTATCAATCTGAATATCGTTTCCGTATTTCTCTTTCAGTTTGGCGGAGAGATCGCGGATATCTTTCACACTGTATTGCAGATCGTGTCCTTTTTCGCTGAACCGGTCGATGCCGATGCCGATAAAGCGTAGTGATTCTTTTTGTTTTACAACCGGTGTATAATTGACATATAGGGGCATCCGGTAGCTTTCGGTGCCATTGATATTGGTGATACTGCATTCAAAGCGGTTTTCTCCCTGGGAAAGTTTTATGGTAATGATGGTATCAAGTGAGTAACTGTTATTTTTTCTGATGCTGATACCTCTTTGCCCGAAGAGGGGGGATTCATTGATCCATACATTGAAACGATCCAGCAGGTAGGTACTGTCATTGGCTTTGATATGGAGCCTGAGCGTCTCTGTTTTTTGTTCAGCATCTATTTGATCCCGGTTAACAAAATCACATTCGGGTACGCTGTAACCTTCTCTGAACTGAGTAGTATCAATCCCGAGTTTTTTAATCCGTTTTTCCCAGGCTTTGCGGTAGCTTTTGATCAGGGCTGTATCCGTGTTGCCGATGGCTTCGAGTACTTTGTCGGGTCGGTTGTATTTGACGTCGAGTTGTTCGAAGCTGATAATTTTCAAATTCTTTGAAACATAATGCAGCACTTTAGCGGCAGACGGTGTGGAAAGATAATATTGTGTGGCTATTTGCAGGAAATAATCAGTAGTATCTACAGGTAGAAATTTATAGATCAGCTGAAGATCCGGATAGCTGTAAATCTCCATCATTTCGCCTGAAGCGGCAGTAATTATGCGTTCATTGTCAGCGCTGAAAAACGCCACCCGGTTCCCTGGGATAATTATTTCCTTCTCCACTTTACCCGTATGGGCATTATGTAATCTAATTAGAGAATTATTATTTCCGGTCAGTATTTTTTCCCCATCATTGGAAAAAGAAACAGTCTTTACTATTCCATCAAGATAGAAGAGAGGCTCACCCGTTTGCAGATTTAAAATTCTACATACGCCTCCCATGGTCACAATTGCAAGCCTGGTTCTATCTGGCGAAAAACTGATATATTCTACTTTAGAGGAATTATTTGGAATTTCTCTTATAAATGCTCCAGTATTAATATTCCAAATCTTAAGAAGCCCTTCATAAGACCCTGTAGTGATCATCCCAGATCCTGGTCCAAATGCAACATAGTTAACCATTCCAGCAGCATAGTTTCCTATACTTCTTATCATTTCACCTGTTTCTGTATTCCAAACTCTGACTGTTTTATCACGCCCCGCAGTGACAAGCATTTTACAGTCAGGCGAAATGGCAGATGAGGCGATTCCTGCCTCGTGACCTTTTAATTCCTGTATAATATCAAAACTTGTTGCATCTAAAAGCCTTCCAATATTCTCCTGCTCTGACGTTACCAGCAACTTTGTACTATCTGCCGAATAGGTTAGCGAAACACGGCCATTGATAGGGTAACTTAATTTCTTAACCATCACACCCGAACCAGCGTTCCAAATCCGCATAAAATCATTTTCACCAGCAGTAACAATGGTCTTGCGATCCGGTGAAAAAATCGCAGTATTCACATTGGGGGTAAACCCTTTCAGTTTTGTAATAAGCTGACCTGATTCTACATTATATAGGTCGGCAGAATTGGTTAAGTAAAAACCAGCAGCCAAAAACTTCCTGTCCGGAGAAAGTGCCGTAAAAGACCGAGTACCCCTTTCGGTAATTGCTATATCGATAATCTTTTTCCCAGTACGCAGGTCCCAGGCTGTAAATCCTACCACCAGGGCTTTACTATCGGCTGAAAAAAATGGCTCGGAATAAATACTGTTGGTATATGGAAAAATATGTTGCTGTTTTCCTGTTATTGCATCAAACAAAACTGCAGTATCCTGGCTGGGAAGTATAGCAAGAATGAACTTGTCATCCGGGGAAAATTGATAGGAAAGAACAGTAGTTTTTATTTTCAATTTTAAAGGAACAATAGCATTTTGATCCCCTATTTTCCGGATTATATTGTCTTGAATAAGCTTATCTCCCTGATTGGAAAAAGCAACCGGTCCTCTCCCACTGGCAAATTTTTGAATGAGCTGGCCACTTTCTGCATCAACAATTATTATTTCCTTTAAAGAAGATGCAAAAATCTTTGTTCCGTCACTTGAAAAAGATGCATTAAACACTTCGTTTTCATTTTTTGGATGTATTTCGAAAAGCGAATCTCCGGTAATAACATCCCAAACGATTACTTTCCGGTTCTGTACCATCAGCTTTTTCCCACTTGGGAAGAATGATGCTTTTCCTATCTGTATCTGTCCGTATTTATCGCTGTACCACAATGAACCTTTTAATTCACTTAGCAGTTTACCCAGACGTTTATGTAAAGAATCCCGCGACTCATTTTTTTTAGCAAGATCGGGATAGTTTGCTGCCAGTACCTGTCCTGAAAGATTAATAATCTCCTCTCCCGAATATACATCCCATGCTTTTGCACCGTGAAATATTTTTTTTCCGTCACCCGAGAACTTTGCTCCATATTCCAATTTCCTAATGTTGGTAAGTAATCTTCCGGTTGCCACATCCCAGATCTTGCCACCATCTGCAACAGTTAGTATTAATTTACTGTCAGGTGAAAAGACAGCATATTTAATTTCATAAGAGTGACTTACTGGTAATATAAGTTTAGGACCCTGTGCACTCAGTTTGATAGCGATTAGAAAATATAATAACGATGATGTTATTCTCATATTAAACATTATACATATTGAATGCTGAATTCCGAATCTTTGTGGTAAAAGTAGCAGCGTATTTCATCAATCTCTGTATTCAAAACTCCCAATCCACTGACACTGTTTCATTCCGGCTGGTTGGTCTTTGCAAGCCGTTCGTGAGCTCAACCACCCTCTCCCCCACGATCTTCCTCAGCTCACTGATCTTAATCGATGGATACTTATTCATCGCTTCCAGGATAGAATAAGTAAAGACCCCGTTTCTCAAATCACCACGCTCGAGTGCAAATTGTGTACCCGCCGCCGCCGATATCACGGTGGCACCGGTGCTCTTGCCCACGTTTACAAAGAGGGATTGCATCAGTTCAAAACTGTTTTTCATGCCGAGGGTGGTTGTACCGGTATAAGTGGGTTTTCCGCCCTTGGTACCCTGTTGTTGTAAGGAGTCCGATGCATCGGTGATTCTAGCCATTTCTTCTTTATCTACTTCACCGCTATGACATGCATCAATCAGCATCAGTTTGCGACGGGCTGGGATGCTGTCGAGCAGGTTTTCGAGTTCTTCATAAGGAAGACCGTTTTGCTCGGGCTTGCTGAAATTGACTGTATAAGTGGAGAGATAATAATCATAGTCTTTACTCAGCAGTCCATGACCTGAATAGGCCAGTATCACTTTATCATTCACCGAAGTCTGCTGCAATTGCTTTTTGAGGGCACTAACCTTACTGCTGTTTACATTTTCGTTGAAGAGCGTATCAATCTGAATATCGTTACCGTATTTTTCTTTCAGTTTGGCGGAGAGATCGCGGATATCTTTCACGCTGTATTGCAAGTCATGGCCTTTTTCGCTGAAGCGGTCGATCCCGATACCAATAAAGCGAAGCGATTCTTTTTGTTTTACTGCCGGTGTGTAGTTGACATATAGTGGCATCCGGTAGCTTTCGGTACCATTTACATTAGTAACCGAAGTTTCAATCCTGTTTTCACCTTGCGAAAGCTTTATTGTTATTGTTGTATCAAGGCTGTTGGTACTTTTCTTTTTAAGGCTGAAACCTCTTTGCCCGAAGATGGGTGTTTCATTTATCCAAACATTAAAGCGATCAAGTTTATAAGTACTGTCTTCTCCTTTAATACGGAGTGCAAGTATTCCTGTTCTCTGCTCATACTCAATGTTATCCCGGTTTATAAAATCAGCTTCGGGTACGCTGTAGCCATCACGGAAGGCGGTTGTATCAATGCCTAATTTCTTTATCCTTTTTTCATATGCCTTGCGGTAGCTTTTTATTAGCGCTGTGTCGGTATTGCCGATGGCTTCGAGTACTTTGTCGGGTCGGTTGTATTTGACGTCGAGTTGTTCGAAGGTGATTACCTTTTGGTCCTTGTTGACGTAGTGGAGGAGTTTGGCAGCAGCGGGGGTTGTTTTGTAATACCTGTTGGGCGTTAGAATAAAATAATCGAGGCTATCGAGACTTAAAAATGTATATAAAAGCTTTACTTTTTCTATATCCCAAACTTTACAAGTATTATCATCGGATATTGTTACTGCTTTTTTGCCATCATGGCTAAAGTGTGCTTCAGTTACCCGTTTTGTATGGCTGTTGAAATTACCTATCAAATTCCCAGAATATGTATCCCATATTTTGACGGTTTTATCATCAGATGCTGTTAAAATAAAATTTCCGTCCGGACTAAAACTTACCGCATTTATTGCTGCTTCATGTTGGTTAAGAAGTACCAACTGATGTCCTGTTTGAGCATCCCATATTCTGGCCGTTTTATCATCAGAAGCAGTTAGAATTTTTTTTCCATCGGGGCTATATACCACCATATTTACTGATGAAGTATGTCCAATTAGTTCTTTAATCAACTTCCCGTTGGCTGGATTCCAAATTTGTACAATAGGATTAAAGCCGCCTGTAATCAAAGTTTCTCCGGTAGGGTTAAAGCAGGATGTGGACAATGATGATTTAAATCCATTTAGTTCAATAACATCAATTGTTTGCAGGTCATAAATATAAGCCTTATCATCAAAACCTGTTGTTACTACCCTTTTTCCATCTGGGCTAAAGTGGGCAGTAGTTACTCCTATTTTATGAGCAGGGAGTAGTATTGGTTTTTCCACATCGTTAATATCCCATACAACGGTATTGAGATCGCTGGATGCGGTAAGAAACTTTGTTTCATCTTTGCTAAGCTCTAACATGATTATACTACGCTCATGTCCGCCTTTAAAATGGGTAATAATGTTATCGCTATCCGCATCAGATAATATGACAGTTGCGTCAGCTGAAGCTGTAAGTACATTGTTATCTGAGCTTAGAAATGTGGCCGCATTTACGGCATTTTCATGCCCATTAAAAACAATATCCGTTTTACCTGATGCAATATTCCAAATTCTGGCTGTGCCGTCATCGGAAGCGGTTAGTATTTTGGTATTTTGTTTATTGAACTCGGCTGTGTTAAACCTATAAACATGGGTGCCTAGTGTTTTAAGCAACTGGTAGCTGGTTGCATCCCAAATCTTTATTGTAAAATCTCTCGCCGTAGTAATTATTTTTTTATCGGATGGAATAAAATATGCATCCTCTATTAAAAAATGTTGAGGATCATCCAATACACCCAGCAATAAACCGTTTTCTGAATTCCATATCCTTGCAAATCCATCATCTGATGCAGTTACCACACTGTTTCCGCTATGATTAAAAACAGCCGAGTTTACAAATTTGTCATGCTGAAGGTTGAAAATTTCTTTCCCTGTATTTACTTCCCATATTTTTGCAGTTTTGTCCCAGGAAGAAGTTACAACTTTAGAGCCATCAGGATTAAATCTTGCACTTTTTAGAAGCTTTGTATGCCCCTCTAGCGTTGAGATTATTTTCCCTGAATTAACATCCCATACTATTGCAAAACCATCATCTGAAGCACTTACCAACTTTTGTCCCATGTAATCAAATTCGATATTATTAATTCTATCTGTGTGCCTTTCTAAATCGGCAATAAGCCGGGAGCTGTTAATATCCCAGATTAAAATTTTCCTCTCCAATATTGTTGCTACAGCTATTTTGCTTGTTTCTGTATTAAACTCCAGGCATGTTGCATTACTCTCTAAGCCTTTTAAATCGGCACTAAGGCTGGCTGTAGCTACATTCCATATTTTAACTGTCTTATCTCTCGAGGTGGTGGCAATGAAACTGCCATCCGGGCTGAATTTTGCCATTTTAATAGCTGAACTATGCCCCTTTAAAGAACAAAGTAAATTTCCAGAAGCCACATCCCAAATACTTAAAATATTGTCGTCGGAAGTGGTGGCTGCTTTTTTACCGTCGGGGCTAAATACAAGGAAAGCCGGATTTGAACCTGGCCAAATTAAATCAAACAGCAGAAGGCCGGTATTAAGATCCCAAACTTTAAAGGATTTATCATTGCCAACTGTCAAGACTCTTTTCCCATCGTCACTTAATCCTGTTTTTAATATTTTCTCATTATGCCCCACCGGCAATACAAGTCTCGGTTCCTGCCCCGCCACCCCGCCCGCCAGAAAAATCCCCAAAAACAGTGTATAAAAAACGGTTGGTTTCATTTGCAAAAAGTACACCTTTACCCTCAGAAGCGGAATACCCAAGAGGGGGTAATTTTCAAGGTGGCAAAAAAAATATCCCCAAAAAATTAGTTTTGTATTACTAAATGTTTTAGTTTTGGTTCTGTCCTGCAATAACGCAGGATTACAGTACGCAAATAATTATTAAACGCATGGCAAAAACTGAAAAAACCCACGACATGAGCACGAACAACGAAAAACTCAAGGCCCTTAAACTGACCATGGACAAGCTTGAAAAAGACTATGGCAAAGGCAGCGTGATGCTGCTGGGCGAAAAAGCTGAAACAGAACAGGAAGTCATCTCCACCGGTAGCATCGGCCTCGATGTGGCCCTCGGTATCGGCGGACTGCCCCGCGGCAGAATTGTAGAAATATACGGCCCGGAATCCTCCGGTAAAACCACCATCGCCACCCACGTTATCGCAGAAGCACAAAAGAAAGGCGGTATGTGCGCCTTTATTGATGCAGAACACGCATTCGACAGCAGCTATGCTAAAAAACTAGGGGTAGATGTAGACAATCTCCTGATCTCCCAACCCGATTATGGTGAACAGGCCCTCGAAATCGCCGACCGCCTGATCCTCTCCGGCGCCCTGGATGTAGTCGTTATTGACTCCGTGGCCGCCCTGGTTCCCAAAAGTGAACTGGAAGGGGAAATGGGTGATAGCAAAATGGGACTCCACGCCCGTTTGATGAGCCAGGCCCTCCGTAAGCTCACTGCTACCATCTCTAAAACAAATACCATTTGCATTTTCATCAACCAGCTCCGCGAAAAAATCGGGGTGATGTTCGGTAACCCCGAAACCACCACCGGCGGTAATGCCCTGAAGTTTTATGCATCCGTGCGACTGGATATCCGCCGCCAGACCCAGGTAAAAGACGGTGACGAAGCGATTGGTAACCACGTCAAGGTTAAAGTGGTGAAGAACAAAGTTGCTCCTCCTTTCCGCGCCGCTGAATTCGATATCATTTTCGGTGAGGGCATCTCCAAAACAGGAGAAATCATCGATATGGGAACCGAACTGGGTATTATCCAGAAAAGCGGAAGCTGGTATAGTTATAATAGTGATAAACTCGGCCAGGGACGCGATTCAGTCAAACAACTGATGACCGATAATCCCGAACTGGCTAAAGAAATAGAGGGCAAGATCAGAGAGAAGATCAAAGAAATGCAGGCCAGCTGATCCCCTCATTATCAAACTTTTAAAGCTTTTTGTGAAAACAGCACGATTGTGAAGATGGGTTAGTCAGTGCGACCCCCGGCAACCTGCGAAAGCAGTGCCGGGGTTTTTTATTCTTCACAAATATTTTACAGTAATATTTCAATTCAATGTTTAAACATTATATATTTGTGGACGGCTGCAACCAAACCGGTTGTTTATCCGTTTTGACTAAGCATGACAAAAACCCACAGAACCCCCAAGGCCGGTCAATGGCTGCAGCTGATCTGCTCGGCAGGTTTGCTGATTGTCTTCTTCCTGCCCTGGGCGGCCTGGAGGGATAGCCTGATCAGTGGTTACCACCTGCCTTCGGGACATTTTTTTAAGGTATCCGAAACAAAGTTCAACCTGGCCAATCCTTTTCCCCAACTCAATTTCAGTTTCTATATTTTCTGGCTGATACCTGGCCTGGCAGTAGCGAATGCGTACCTGGCCTGGCAACAAAAAAATACGATCTGGACTTCCTTTATTACCGGTGCATTGACTCTTTCCCTGGTAGCCATCTTTTTTCTGTTCAGTAAAACCCTGATTGACCTGGGTGTGGGTAACAGTCCATTTTCCATGTTGCAAATCCCGGCTTATCTCGCTGCATTATTTGCAGCAGGGCTGATTTTAACAGCATCACCTGCCGGTAAATGGCCCCTTCGTCTGCTTTTCCTGGTGGCAGGCCCGGTTTTTGCCTTTCTTGGTTTTATGATCATCGAGAAAAAAGTATGGGGAGAAACATTTGCAGATACAGATACTGTCAAAGCTGATTATACAATTACTGCCCCTGCACTGATCCGTGAGTTCGCTACAAATGATACCGCAGCCAATCGCAAGTACAGGGAAAAGATCATTGCTGTAGATGGACAGGTGGCACAGGTGGAAATGCTGGCAGATTCCACCGTGAACATCAAATTCACAGACAGCTCCAAATACTTTATCAATTTCTCATTGGATAAAAAGGATTATGCCAAAACCCAACTGATCAAACCCGGTGATCCGGTCTCTATTAAAGGTTCCTGCAGTGGCAGTTCCTATAGTATGATTCTGGATTCCAGTTCGATAGATTTCAAACGTTCAACCTTAAACAAAAAATAACCCTTCAAAATACGGGGTAACTAAACAAAAAAGACACATGAAAAAATCAACACTCGTTCTCGCCATGGTATTCGCAGCAGGTGCTGTATTTGCCCAAAAGAAAACCACTACATCCGCAACCGTAGCTTTTGATGCCACTACTCCTAAAGATGCATTACCAAAGGCAGAAAATAAAACTGTAATCGGTTCCGTGGATTTCACCACAGGTGATGTGGCTTTCGAAGCCAATGTGAAAAATTTCAATTTTTCCAATCCAAAGATCCAGGAACACTTTAATGCTGCTAACTGGATGAACTCTGATCAGTTCCCCAAGTTTACTTATACCGGTAAAATTGATAAGGTAAACAAAGTAAAACTGAATAAAGATGGTGTGTACAAAACAAAGGTTACCGGTACCATGACTGTTAAAGGCGTGAGCAAGCCGGTTGAAGCAAATGGTACAGCTACCGTTGCTGGTGGAAAAGTAACCGTTACCGCTGAACTGAAAATCAAACTGGAAGATTTTGGTATCACCGGTCAGCCAATCGAAGCAGGTAAAGTAGCCAAAGAACCAATCGTAACTGTTTCCGCACAGTTCTGATAAATAATTAAGAACAGATCAGATGCCCGGCCCAGCGGCCGGGTATTTTTTTTATCTGCCAGTTCCTGTTTTTTTCTTAAAGTTTAGGGAACCCTTTTCCTGTACCATTGAATCCTGCATTTTTGCGTACCTTTTATCAAAGTACCGGCATACATGAAAAAATTAGTTCTGATCCTTCTTCTTTTTGCTACCCGCATAGCAGCCCAGGAACCCGATATGGCCAAAAGAACGGTGATTGTGTTTCTGAGTTCAGAAGTAATTGCCGGGGAAAATTTTAATAAAGATGTCTTGCTGAACTGGTTGAAGGAAGTACAAGGTGCAATGGCCAACCTGATGAAAACGGAGAAAACGAATAGTGTGGTGAAGATCATTGCCAGCTGGACAAAAGACCGAAAATGTAAATACCAGTTGAGCGTATGTCCTGAAAATAATACCCTGTTGGAACAGGTCAATACTGCCTTACAACCCATCAATAGTCCCGTGGCCAATTTTGCCTCCTTTGAATTAATGCTCACTTTCAAATTCAATGAAGGTTGCAATGCACCCGAAACTTTTTCTCCTGATATCAGCGGTGCTGCTGAGCAAATGAAAAAGAAACTCAGCACCCAAACCCTGTTGCAACGGAAAGAAACCATCCGGAACTGGGCCCTGCAGGAAGTAATTCCGGTATTTGCTCATTTTACGAAGAATGTAGATGCGCAATTCCCCGGTGTACAGTCACTGGGTAAAATGCTGGAGCAAAAGAATTTTCTGAACCTGCAGGCAGCCACTGTTACCGAAAAAGATCCGCTTTACTGGAGAGGTGTAATGGAAATGAATAAGGGGAACCTGATCATCCCGCTTTCTAAAGTATTGATGCATGTAGCCAATGATGAATTTGATCTGGCCCGCCGCTATCTGGGTATGCTCTTCCGGTTTGCCGATAAAGAAAGTCTGGCTTCACATTATCTGCTTGACCTGAACCGGAACCTGGATATTTTTTATCAATGCCATGATAGCCTGATCCGGGAAGGCATCCGCCTGCATGATGAAGGCAAATACGCAGATGCCATCAAACAATACAATACGATCCTGGCCGCTTATCCGAATTCCGCCTGGGCCCGTTATGAATTGTATTTCTCCAGCACTTATCTGGAAAAAGGAAACAAAGCAAAAGACCTCTCGGCCCAGATCTGGACCAAACACCAATCTGCTGTATATGCTGCCGATCCGCTCTACCCCATGGGTGGAGGTGCCAGTAATGGCCGGGAAGCTTATCTCTTATTCCGGCATTTACAAGTAAAGGAACTATTCCGGGAGAGCAGTAAATTAAAAGAGGACCTCTTTTCTTACGCTGATATTGCCCTTGACCTTTCGGCCTATTCATTCGCAGCTCATTTGTACTGGTACCTGATGATCGTTTTTCCCGAAGAAAAATTCAAGGGACAGAGCCTGCTGGTCTGGTACCTGTATAGTTTGCAGAAACTGGGGGTAACCGAACCGCAAAAATTTTTTAAAGAAGATTATACTGCTGTTTTGAGCGGACTGGATAAAACCAGGGAGGAAGCCATGAAGAATGACCCTTTGTATAAATCGTTCAAAGAATAAGTCAGGCTGCGCTTTGTTCAGTATTTTGCAGTATGGCTTTTACCCTGCATTCTCCTTATACAGCGGCCGGTGATCAACCGGATGCCATTCGTCAGTTAACTGAGGGCGTAAACGATGGTGAAAGATACCAGACCCTGCTGGGTGTTACCGGCAGTGGCAAGACATTCACCATTGCCAATGTGATCCAGAATACCCAGCGCCCCACCCTGGTGATCACACATAATAAAACCCTTGTTGCACAGTTATACGGTGAGTTCAGGCAGTTCTTTCCTGAAAATGCCGTGGAGTACTTTGTCTCTTATTATGATTATTACCAACCCGAAGCTTATCTCCCGGTAACCGATGTATACATTGAAAAAGACCTGAGTATTAATGATGAACTGGACAAACTCCGTTTACGGGCTACTTCCAGTTTATTGAGCGGCCGAAGGGATATCATTGTCGTGGCATCGGTCAGTTGTATTTATGGTATGGGTAATCCCACTGATTATGAAAACGGGATTATCCGGATTAATAAAGGACAGACCATTTCCCGCCAGGGATTTTTACACGCCCTCGTTAATGCCTTGTACAACCGCACCACCATTGAATTCAACCGGGGTACTTTCCGGGTGAAGGGTGATACCGTGGATATTAACCTGCCCTATGTTGATTATGGTTACCGGATTAGTTTTTTTGGTGATGAAATTGAAGAAATCGAGAGTATTGATGTGGTGACTGGAAAGAGAATCGCCCTGATGGATAATGCGGCGATTTTTCCGGCCAATCTTTATGTGGCACCCAAGGATATCCTGCAACAGGTGCTTTATGAGATACAGGATGAAGTGAATGCCCAGGCGGAGTATTTTAAATCGCAGCAGAAATATATTGAAGCACAACGGTTGACAGAAAGAGTAAACTATGATATTGAAATGATCCGTGAACTCGGATATTGCAATGGCATCGAAAACTATTCCCGTTTCTTTGACCGCCGAAAGCCCGGTACACGTCCTTTCTGTTTACTCGATTATTTTCCCAAAGATTTTTTATTGGTGGTGGATGAAAGTCACCAGACTATTCCGCAGGTCAGTGGTATGTATGGAGGTGACCGGAGCCGCAAACTGATCCTGGTGGATTATGGATTCCGCCTGCCTTCTGCCCTCGATAACCGGCCCCTGAATTTTCATGAATTTGAATCCCTCACCAATCAGACCATTTTTGTCTCCGCTACTCCGGATGATTATGAACTGGAAAAATGCGGAGGCGTGGTGGTGGAGCAGGTGGTGCGACCAACCGGTTTGCTGGATCCGCCAATTGAGATTCGTCCATCAGTCAACCAGATTGATGATTTACTGGATGAAATAGATAAAACAGTTACCAAGGGTGATCGGGTGTTGGTAACCACTCTTACCAAGCGAATGGCGGAGGAGATGGATAAGTATTTGCACAAGATCAATATCAAATCCAAGTATATCCATAGTGAAGTGGATACGCTGGACAGGGTGGAGATATTAAGGGAGTTAAGACTCGGTACCATTGATGTATTAGTTGGTGTTAATTTATTGAGAGAAGGGCTGGATTTACCCGAAGTATCCCTCGTTGCCATCCTGGATGCAGATAAAGAAGGTTTTCTCCGTAATGAAAAATCGCTGACACAGACAGCAGGTCGTGCTGCCCGGAATGTGGATGGCAGGGTGATCTTTTATGCAGACAAGATGACGGACAGTATGCAGAAGACCATTGATGAAACCAATCGCAGAAGAGAAAAGCAGATCGCCTGGAATATAGAACACGGTATTACCCCGACCACCATTTCCAAAACAACACAGGATGTATTTGCACAAACCTCCGTACTGGATATCAAAGGTTATGATTTAAAAGACAGCAGGGCTCTGGCCCCCGACCAGGAACTGGTTACCACCGCTGCCGAAGAACAGGAAGTATATAAGACCATTCCCCAACTGGAAAAAGCCATTGCCCGAACGAAAAAAGATATGGAAAAAGCCGCCCGCGATCTTGATTTCATGGAAGCAGCCAGATTAAGGGATGAAATGTTCAGGATGCAGAAGGAGTTGGAGGGGATGAAAGGGTGATGTGAAAATAAACTCTCCTGGAAAGAAATAGTAGCAATATCTAAGTAAGAAGCATAAAAATCGAAAACGAATAAATTATTCCTAGTAAAATTCATTTTTTTCATTTTTTCGTTCTTAATTAAATTTTTCAATTGCTTAAAGAATAATCAATGCAGATCCGACTGTTTCTTATTCTCCTGATTCTTCAGGTAAACTTCTACAAATTAAAATGCCAGCCCTTAGCCTTCAATATTCTATATAATAGGGGTGTGACGTCTTCAATCCAGACTTTAACAAGTAGTAATACCGGTAAATATATTGTATACAGCACGGGTGGAAGATTGACGCGAATGAATGAACTTAAAATTCTTGATTTCACTACAAATTGTGAAATTTTATCAATACCGATAAAATACAGCAACTTTTTTGCTTTCAGTAATGATGATTCTTTGTTTGCCTACGCTGATTTAAAAAAAATCTACATCATTAAGCTACCTGAAGGAAAAATTATTAATACCTTTTCAGGTGACGCTCCATTTTCATTTTCACAGTCAAATGAATTCTTTTGTTTTGCCGGTACAATTAATAATGAGACATGGAGAAAAATATCTAACAGCTATACTCAAGAAGAAAAAGAAGCCTATCAAAATAACGAGGTAACTGTTTATTCTTTATGGTCAAATAAGGTTATAAAAAAAATGAAAATACCTGCTAAATCTATAACTGCTTTAGCATTTGACCCGAACTATACACAAGTATATTTAGCTATAAAAATGATGCCTTATGAAACCCCCTCATGTGAAAACAAAATTCTTTTTTTTGACTATGGTGAAATTTCGACCGGCTTACAGACATTTAAATTAAATTATAATACAGGAAATGGCTGCCCACGGTCTTACCACCTTTATAAAAACAATATTATTTCCATTGATGGCGCCAATTTGCGATTTACTGACTTAAAGACCCAAAAAACAATTTTCGAAGTGGACCATTTTCCTTCCATTCCTTCAGAAACTAGTCCCGCAGGTGAAGCACACTATTTTGATCAAAACCGAAACGAACTTTACTATGTTGGGAAATCCAAAAAAGAATCAGCATTGTTTTATTACCGATATAACCTCAATCGAGAAAAAAAAGATTCGCTTTTAATAGTAAACCGGTATGAAGAATTGAGCTGCTTTTCTATTGATCCATTGACAAAACAGCTTCTCTGGGTAAAAAGAGATACCGGAAATGAAATTGTAAATAATATTCGTATAACCGGTTTTGCAACAAAAAGGGATCAGGAACTAAAATTGACCTCGTCTGCCCACCCGATATCCTATGATGTACGATCAAGACTAATCAACGACAGTTTCTACTTTAATCAGCACATTGGAAAAGTAATAACATTAAGTCAAGGGAATTTTCCCTCAGGTGTCCCCAAACAAATTATTCATTGGCGAAAAGGTGTTTTCTTTTTAAGTTTCCCCCAAAGTTCAAACCCGCTACAAAAATATCCCTTATGGAAAGATCCGGCGTTTGATGAAAGTGACATTTATAACTCTGTTGATCAATGTGCATATGATATCAATCGAAAAATCCTCGCTTATATCAATTTGAAGGGAGAGTTGAGAATCAGAAACCTTCTTTCGAATGAATTTCTGAAAACACCAGAAAATGAAAGTTCATATCATAATGCCGTCTGTAATATTATTGATAGTATACTTATTATTAAAAAAACTGATAACATAGTTGCTTACGATTTAATCCGCGAGAAAGTAATTTTTAATAAAACTGTCAATAGTGAGGGAAAAACTACTTACCTCGACCAAAATCAATTTTTTGTACATAACAAGCCTGGCGATTTACAGATTTTCTATTATAACGGTAACGCTGTTACATTAAACTATGGGATAAAACACGTAAGTATAAAGAATGGAAAGCTGCTTAGGGAATTTCAATTGGTGCCACCTTTCTATTTTTCAGAAGAATCTGAAATGCTTGCCGGTATTTATTATTCACAAAACAAAAAATACATTCGTGTTTATTATATTAATGCAAAAAAAACTCAAGCTGAGTTTGAAATTTCACATGAATCAATTTCCAATATTGAAATTCGGGAGGGATTCTTATTTGTATACCTTATTAATGGAATTATTGATATATACAACATGTCAGATCCGGAAAAATACTCCCGCTTGTCACTATTTTCCGGTTTACGTCAGTTATTAGTTTCGAAAAATGGATATTATTCTGTTTCTTCAAAAGAACTATTGGCTCAGGTCTTTTATAAAAAAAACAATGCTATCCACTTGTTTGAACAATTTGACCTTAAATATAACAGACCCGATAAAATACTGGAACTTATTGGAAGCCAGGATTCGTCTTTAATTAAATCTTTAAGACAGGCTTATATAAAAAGACTGAAAAGATATGATGTAGGTAACCCGAATATTTCTGAAGACTACTCTTTTCCTGAATCAATACTTGTTAATCGTGGTCAAATTGAATATGAACAAATTTCAAAAAATTTACTCCTACACATCAACGGCAACAGCACCGTTAACCTCGACCGCTTTAATATATGGGTCAATGAAGTACCGGTTTTTGGCCAAAAAGGGATTTCCCTCCGAAACCGGCTGATCAGTAAATTGGATACTACTTTATCCATCACCCTTTCTGCAGGTGAAAACCAGATTGAAACCTCTGTCACAGATATCAACGGTATTGAAAGCTACCGCCAGCCTTTGTATGTAAAATACACTCCGGAAAAGCCGGTGAAGTCCAACACCTATTTTATTGGCATTGGGATCAATCGCTTTGCAGATAGCCGGAATAATCTTTCCTGGAGTGTCAAGGATATCCGCGATCTCAGCCAGCATTTTGCTGCAAAAGGGGCTATCATTGATACGCTGTTTGATGAGCGGGTTACCCGGGCTAATATACTAAGCCTGAAACAGCGTTTGGCCGGTACGACAGAAGAAGATAAAGTTATCATTGCCTATTCCGGTCATGGACTGCTCAGCCGCGACTTCGACTACTATCTCTCTACACATACAGTCAATTTCAATAAACCGGAAGAAAATGGCCTCCCCTATGATGAGCTGGAAAGCCTGCTGGATGGAATCCGGGCCAGAAAAAAACTGATGCTGATTGATGCCTGTCATAGCGGAGAAGTAGACAAAGAAGAGATTGCGCGTTATGAAACAGCAACGGATTCATTACAAATCAAGGGTACCAGGGGAGGTAAACCCAGGTTGACTTCCGGCAGTAGTCTTGGAATGAAAAACAGTTTTGAACTGATGCAGGAATTATTTGTAAACGTAGGCCGCAGTACAGGAGCCACGGTTATTTCTGCCGCAGGAGGAACCCAGTTTGCCCAGGAACGAGGTGATTTAAAGAATGGCGTTTTTAGCTTTGTATTATTAGAGCTCCTCAAGAAAAATAAAACGGTCAGCATTTCTGATCTTAAAAATACAGTGCTGAAACTGGTGCCGGAACTGACCAATGGCTTACAAAAACCTACTTTTCGAAGTGAGACCCAGCGTTTTGATTGGAGCCTGTAATATGTTATGGAGCCCGGGATACTAATTAATATTGCAGCATTCGTAATTTTACGATTCCTCTCAGCGTATTAGTGCCTGATTTAGCCAAATACCTATACTCCTTTCTTGCAAACCATTCTCCCCCGTTATAATTTAGCATCAGAAACCGAAACAATCCAATTCTGAAAAAACCGAAAAAATCCAATAGTTATGAAAAGACGTGTCCGTAAAATCGCCAACTTCTTTGCATTCAATCTGCTGTTCTTCGCCCTTTACCTGAATTTTATTCATAAAGACAAAGCCGCAGTGAATTTTGCCACAGATTCAGCCCAGCAACAAAATGCAGCCTTCAGCGGAACAGTAATGATTGCCAATCCGCAGCAGGCAGAAAAGAAAGTGACCACAACAGAAACCAAGGCCGGTCAGGAAACCACTGCCGCCCTGAAGTTGTCCATCAATTAATCATAGCAGCGTTAATATAATCTACACCCCGCCCGGTTCTCCGGGCCGGGGTTCTGTTTTTTCAGCCCTTCCCTCTGTTTTGCTACCTTAGGGGCATGGATAAAAAAGTCTTCCTGCTCGATGCCTTTGCCCTGGTTTTCCGCGCTTATTATGCACTCATCCGCGCACCGCGTGTAAACTCCAAAGGCAAAAACACCAATGCCCAGTTTGGATTCACCAATACTCTGGTGGAACTGATTACCAAACAAAAGCCCTCCCATATGGCGGTTTGTTTTGATACCTCCGCCCCTACTGAAAGACATACCGACTTCGCCGATTATAAAGCCAACCGGCAGGAAACTCCGGAAGATATCAGCGCCGCTGTACCCGATATCAAAAAAATTATCGAAGGATTTAATATCCCCGTGATTGCTGTGGACGGATTTGAAGCCGATGATGTAATCGGCACCCTGGCCAAACAGGCCGAAGCCCAGGGCTATGAAGTGTACATGGTAACTCCCGATAAAGACTATGGCCAACTGGTTTCTGAAAAAGTGAAAATCTATAAACCCGCTTACCAGGGAAATGATGTGGAAATCATGGGACCAGCAGAGGTCTGTGCCAAATGGAATATCAAAGATGTTAACCAGGTGATAGATATGCTGGGGATGATGGGTGATGCAGTTGATAATATTCCCGGTATACCAGGTGTCGGTGAAAAAACAGCTGCCAAATTCCTGGCTGAATACGGCTCATTGGAAAATACCCTGGCCCATGCCGATCAGATCAAGGGAGCTATGGGAGAAAAAGTAAGAAAGGGAAGAGAGATGGCCCTGCTGTCAAAAAAACTCGCCACCATTATTACGGATGCGCCAGTGGAATTTCATGTGGAGGATTTTAAACTGAAAGAATGGGATAAGGAAAAACTGAAGCAGATTTTTGGTGAGCTGGAATTCAGAACACTGGGCAAAAGATTGCTGGGTGAAGATTTTACTGTTGCCGCCAGCACCCGCGGAGTGGTGGAAAAAGAAATTCCCCAAGGCGTTCAAACCGATCTTTTCGGAAATATCATCGAAGCACCCACAGAAAAAAAATCAATCCCCATCGAGACAGGAGATGAAGAAGAAGTACTGACTGTTGATAAGAATATTAATAATGTAGCCCATACTTATACTGCTGTAGAAACCGACGCCGCCATTAAAAAACTGGTGAGCGAACTCAAAAAACATAATGAAATATGTTTTGATACTGAAACCACCGGTATTGATGCAAATGATGCCGAGCTGGTGGGACTTAGTTTCTCCGTTAATCCCGGAGAAGCCTGGTATGTTCCCTGTCCGGCTGACCAAGACAGAACGAAAGAAATCCTCTCCCATTTTGAGCCGTTATTTTCTGACAAAAAGAAAACCTGGATCGGACAAAATACCAAGTACGACCTGCTCGTACTGAAATGGTATGGTATTGAACCGGCCGGAAATATTTTTGATACCATGCTGGCCCATTATGTAATTGAACCGGATGGTAAACGCAGCATGGATATCCTGAGTGAAAAATACCTGGGTTATGAGCCCGTACATATTGAAGAACTAATTGGTAAAAAGGGCGCCCGGGGTGCCGGAACAAAAACCCAGGGCAGTATGCGGGATGTGGAATTGGAAAAGATCAAGGAATATGCCGGCGAAGATGCCGATATCACCCTGCAACTGAAACAGGTGTTTGAACCTATGTTGAAACAAAAGGAAGTAGAGAAGGTATTCAATGAAGTGGAAAATCCATTGGTAAAAGTGTTGGTGGATATGGAATTTGAAGGCATCCGGATTGATGAGGGCTTCCTGAATGATTATTCCAAAGAGCTGGAGAAAGATGCGAAGACAGCGGAAGAGAGCGTGTACAAACAAGCCGGAGTCCGCTTCAACCTTGCCTCTCCCAAACAACTGGGCGAAGTATTGTTTGATAAATTAAAACTGGATCCTTCGGCCAAGAAAACAAAGACCGGGCAATACCAGACCGGTGAAGATGTGCTCCTGAAACTGGCCGCCAAAGGGAATCCCATTGTTGAAGATATCCTGACCTTCCGCGAATTAACAAAACTGAAATCCAGCTATGTGGATGCACTGCCCCAGCTGATCAACCCCAAAACAGGCAGGGTGCATACTACTTACGGACAGGCTGTTGCCGTAACAGGCCGACTCGCCAGCAATAATCCCAATCTGCAGAATATCCCGGTAAGAACTGACCGTGGTAAGGAAATCCGTAAGGCCTTTATCCCGCGTGACAAAAAACATATTCTGGTATCAGCCGACTATTCACAAATTGAACTGAGGATTGTAGCAGCGATCAGCGGAGATCCCAATATGTGCAAGGCTTTTAAAGACGGTACCGATATCCATACTGCTACTGCCGCAAGGGTGTATAATGTACCAGAGAGTGAAGTGACCAAAGAAATGCGATACAAAGCCAAGAGTGTAAACTTTGGTATCATTTACGGACAGGGCGCATTCGGTTTGGCTGATAATCTGGGCATTTCCAGAACAGAAGCCAAAGAAATAATTGATAACTATAAGAAAGAGTTCCCGGGTATCCAGCAGTATATGGACAATACCATCAATTTCGCCAGAGAGAATGGTTATGTGGAAACCCTGATGGGAAGAAAAAGATGGTTAAGGGATATCAATTCGGCCAATTTCACCGTTCGGGGATTTGCAGAACGAAACGCGATCAACTCTCCGATTCAGGGAACGGCTGCGGATATGATCAAACTGGCGATGCAAAAAGTTCATGCAGCTATGAAGAAAGAAAAAATGCAGAGCAAAATGCTATTACAGGTGCATGATGAACTGGTATTTGACGGATTAATTACTGAACTAAAAGAACTAAAAGCCCTGATTCTTGAAAACATGCAGGACGCCCTGCCCCTTCCGAATGATGTTCCGGTGATCGCTGAGTGCGGAGAAGGTAAAAACTGGCTGGAAGCCCATTAATTGATTTAACATGAACTGGCAACTCTATTTTCATGATGTTGTGCTGATCGGCAGCAGGTACCTGCTGTTGGCCAGTCTCGCTTTTCTGATTTTTTATGTATTGCTGAAAAAGAAAATCGCCGGTAAAAAGATCCAGCAAAAATTCCCCCGCTTGTTGGATTATACACGTGAAATCGGTTTTTCCATTCTTACCATTTTCATCATGGCTTTTATTCCGGCCATTGTGATTGGTAGTCCTTCCCTTTCCAAATACACCCGTTTTTATACCGATATCAACCAGCATAGCATGATCTGGTTTGTGCTGGCCTTCCCGGTAATGGCGATTATTCATGATACTTATTTTTACTGGATGCACCGGGCCATCCATCATCCCCGGGTTTTCAAACTCATACACCTGGTGCATCACCGCTCAACTAATCCCAGTCCTTTTGCCGCTTATGCTTTCCACCCGCTGGAAGCCATACTGGAAGCAGGTATCTTTCTTGTTTTTGTATTTACGATACCTGTTCATTTTTACCATCTGATCTTTTTCTTTCTTTTCATGATCATTTATAATGTGTACGGACACCTGGGTTGGGAACTCTATCCAAAGGGATTCAGTACGCATTGGTTGGGTAAATGGATCAATACATCGGTGAACCATAATATGCACCACCAGTATTTTAAAGGAAACTATGGTTTGTATTTCCTGTTCTGGGACCGTATGATGGGAACCATCCGGCCGGATTATGATGAACGTTTTGAAGCGGTAAAGAACAGCTCCCAAAAGGATTCCTGAAATCATAAGATCCGATTCCTTCCTCCCGCTACCTTTGCGGAACATGCAACCTGTTATTTATTATTGTTATGATGCCTATTGCGGCTGGTGTTATGGTTTCAGCCCGGTGATCAAAAAAATTGCTGAAGAATATAAGGGCCGTCTGGCATTTGAAGTTTTATCCGGTGGGATGATCCCGGCTGATCATCCACGTCCGGTGAGCAGTATTGCCGGTTATGTAAGCCAGGCTTATAAGACCGTAGAAGAAAGAACGGGTATCCGTTTTGGTCCTGACTTTCTCTGGCATATGTTTAATCCCGGTGAGAGTGACTGGTTCATGCATTCTGAAAAATCGGCTGCAGCGCTATGCATTGTAAAAGAAATCTATCCTGATCAACAGGTGGCTTTTGCTGCTGATCTGCAATATGCCCTCAATTTTGAAGGCCGCGATCTCACGGATGATGAAGCGTATCGTCACTTGCTGGAAAAATACCAGTTGAATGCTGATGATTTTTACAGCAAACTCAACAGTGACCTGTACAAAGAAAAAGCGAGGTACGAATTTGCATTATGTCAGCAATTGCAGGTAACCGGTTTTCCTGCGGTACTGATACAAACTGATACGAGTAAATTTTATCTCCTGGCCAGAGGTTTTACAGTATATGAAGATCTGAAAGCACGTATTGAAAATGTTTTGAAAGAAATCGCTGAACCCTTTCCAAATCCTGACAAATGATACTCACGATCACACTCAACCCCTGTATTGATAAAAGCTCCAGAGCTGAAACTTTAAAACCTGAAAGCAAACTGCGTTGTACCGAAGTGGTGAATGAACCCGGAGGTGGTGGTATCAATGTAAGCAAGGCATTGAAAAAACTGGATACTCCTTCTGTAGCATTGTTTCCTGCCGGTGGTCATAATGGAAATATGCTTTGCTCCCTGTTAAAAGAAGAAGGCGTGCTTTTTCATGCGGTGGATACGAAAACCGAAACCCGTGAAAACTGGGTGGTACTGGAATCTTCTACAAATAATCAATACCGTTTTACTTTTCCAGGCCGTGCGGTGCATGAAGAAACCATCAAAACCCTTGTTGATCAGATTCGTTCTTTTACTCCTTCTTTTGTGGTAGCAAGTGGTAGTCTGCCACCGGGGCTGCCGGATTATTTTTACGGATTGATCGTTAAAAATGCAGCAGCAGTCGGCGCCAAATGTATTGTTGATACCAGCGGGCCGGCCTTACAGGCATTAAAAGGCAAACACGCATTTCTGATCAAACCCAACATCGGGGAATTGTGTAAGATGCTGAATGTGGAATGGCTGGATAAAAATGAAGTGCCTGAAGCGGCCAGGCAGGCCGTTCATGATGGATATGCGACTGTGATTGTTATTTCGATGGGGGCAGCAGGTGCCTGGCTGGTGACAGAAGAAGAGCAGTATTTTGTGGCTTCTCCTCCCGTGGAAAAGAAAAGTACGGTAGGCGCCGGTGATAGTATGGTGGCAGGAATCACCTATTCTTTGCAAAAAGGAAAAACACTAAAAGAAGCTTTGCAATTTGGAGTCGCCTGTGGCAGCGCGGCCACAATGAATGAGGGAACCAAACTATTTGATAAGGCAGATGCCGATCATCTTTATCAACTGATCCTTGAACAAGAAGCCTGATATCAGCAACCGGCAGGATTTATTATTCCTGATGCAACAGTTTTATATTAAACTGCTGGCTGACTCATCCATCAGCTATCTGTTTACGGATATTGCAAAGATCAATCTGGATCACCACTTGCCGGTGTTGGTTGATTTCTGGGACAATATCCTGTTTGAATCTGATACTTATCGCAAAAATGCCATGCAGCCGCATATGACCCTGCATGCGCAATCACCAATTGAAGATCATCATTTTGAAACCTGGCTACAATATTTCAAAGCAACTGTGGATGAAAACTTTGAGGGAGAGAAAGCTTTTCTTGCCAAAGAAAGAGCCACCAGTATTGCTACTATCATGAAAATCAGGGTGAAGCAGGCAGGTAAATAACCGCTGATCCATTTCCTGAATTTTTTCTTATCCGGTTTGTCCGGTTTCTGCAGGCTTATTCGTAGCTTATCTACCTAAATTTATTTTTATGAAACAAAGACTGATTGCATTTTTTGCAGCTACCTTTTTTTTAGTTGCCTGTGGTGGTAATGATAAAAAGCAAGAAGGCAGTAAAGAAGCTCCTTCTGCCGATAAAACCACCACTACAGAAATCCCTCCTGCTCCAACTGATTCAGCCGGGATGGCGGCCATGATGAAGGCCTGGCAGGATTTTGCCACACCCGGTCCGGAACATGCCTGGATGGCTGAATCAGCCGGCACCTGGTTTTGAGATTCAGTGAAACAATGGATGGATCCTTCACAACCTCCTTCAACTTCCAGCGCTACCGATGTGGTGAGTATGACCATGAACGGACTTTATCAGGTCACAGATTTCAGCAGTACCATGATGGGGATGCCCATGCAGGGACATGGATTGATGGGCTATGATAAAATGAAAAAGAAATTTGTACTGAGCTGGGTGGATAATATGGGATCCGGCATTGTAAGAATGGAAGGTGACTATGATAAATCAACAAAGACCCTGAGTATGGCCGGCAAGCAATCAGATCCCGGCCGCAATATGGAAACGGATATCCGTCAGGAACTGAAGTTTCATGACGATGGTACCTATACCATGAGTATGTATGGAACGGGACATGACGGAAAGAGTGAGCAGAAATTTATGGAAGGTACTTTCCGTCGTAAAAAATAAATACAACTTTAAACAGCAAAAGCCGGAACCGGACGAAGATCCTGTTCCGGCTTTTCAATTAATCTCTTTTTGTTTTCTCCATTGGCATTTTAGCATCGCGGCTCCATTCCTGCATACTTCCTTCATACACTTTCATATTGTAACCCAGGTTGCGGCCGACAACATAGTCCACACAGGCAGTTTGCCCGATAAAACAATATAACACCACTTCTTTATTCCGGTCGGGTACGATACTGGTAAAGTTTTTTTCCAGTACAGAAACAGGCTTAAAACTATTTGTCGAGTCAATCATATCAGGATAGGGGATATTAAGTGATCCGGTGATATGCCCGTCTCTCGGGTTGCCAGTAGGGTCACCATCATACCAGCGTTTCATCCTGGCATCAACGACTACTTTATCAGCATTACTCAGCGCATTGAATACATATTGCTTATCAACCAAAGCGCTTTCTTCCTTTAATTCAATATTTCCCTTTTTAAAAACAGCTGGCTTATCTGTTACCGGGTAGCCCGCCTTTTTCCAGGCTTCCAGGCCTCCATTCAGAAATGATACTTTCCCTTTTAATCCGAAATGCTCCAATGTCATAAACATCCGGGCAGCAATGGTCACATCCGCACCGCGGTGACAAATCACAATTCTGGAACCCTGGTTGATACCCAGATCCTGTAATATCCTGGTAGCCGTTTTGCGGTCGGGGGCAAACATATTTCCCTCGGGCTTATTAAATGCCAGCCATTCAGGCCAGAGAAATCGGGAGCCTTCAATATGTTCTTTATTATAATCATCCCTGATTACGAAACCGGTATACAATATCACCTGGTTGGAATCCTCGCGGTGCTCATATACCCATTGAGGAGAAACAAGTACGGGTTGTTGTGCTTTTACCTGAGCGGATAATAAAAGGATCAGGAATAAAAATCTGAATTTTTGCATGGCCACTTTATTTGGTACTATTAAGGTATCAGTTCCTGCTGCTATCCGGACTCAGATTTTGACAAACGGTATGATTTACCAGCTGAATAACATCAGGCTATTTTTATCAGGATCTTTCCCTTAAAATTTCCTTTTTCATAGTAGCGGAAAGCTTCATCTGTTTCGCTCAATGCAAAGGTTTTGTCAATTACCGGTATCATTATACCCTTTGTGCACAAGGCCGCTAATTCTTCCAGTCCTTCCCTACTGACCCTGTAGCCCATAATACCCATTTTTTTCCTGCTGAAAAGGGAGAGAAGTGGTTGAAACAACATCATCCGGATTAATAATCCTCCCATTGATCCGCCAATCATGGCGAACACACCCGAGGGTTTCAGCGCCCGTTGATAACTGGCGGCTGAGCGATGCGCAATCACATCCAGGATATAATCATACTGCAATTCCATGGTTGTATAATCCTGTTTCCGGTAATCAATTAAATGATCAGCGCCTAATGATCGCAGTATTTCAAATTTTTCTTCTTTATCCACACAAGTCACAATTGCGCCGATATGTTTTGCATACAGTAAAGCCAGGGTACCAACAGCCCCACCGGCTCCGTTGATTAATAGATGTTGTCCTGACTTCAACGCTCTCTTATATCGCAAACCTTGCATTGCTAGCAGTCCTGCCTGCGGAAGACAGGCAGCCTGTTCAAAACTTATTCCTTCCGGAATTTTTGCCAGCAGCTTTTCAGGGACTGAAACATATTCTGCAAAGCCTCCAAATCCTGCACCGGCAATATCTCCAAATACAGCATCCCCTGATTTAAATGATTTTACATCTGTACCAACCGATTCCACAATACCTGCAATATCAGCTCCCAGGACCTGGTGCTTAGGTTTGCTGAGGCCACCCAGCAGCCGAACCAGGAATGGTTTCCCTTTTAGTAAATCCCAGTCCCAGGAATTAATGGAAGCAGTATGTATTTTAATAAGCACCTCATTTTTACGTTGAACAGGTTTTGGAATGTCTTCCAGCTGAAGTTGATCCGGACCCCCATATTTTCTGTAAATAATTGCTTTCATGAGTTTTAAATTCCTGAGTCGAAGAAATTGATATTCCAAAGGTCGGGTATTCAATCAGTGGCAACAGGTTTTTTGTCAAACATCAATGTTAATAGCGCCAATTGCTGGTAAATGTTTAAATTGTTTCAAATAATACATCATGATCAAACAAGCACTCCTGGGTGAATTTCAGAATGAAGCCGAAAACACCCGTAAACTCTTACAAGCTGTTCCAGACAGCGCACTGGA
>DAORJS010000005.1:0-28908 GCA_035439185.1 Chitinophagaceae bacterium | reverse complement strand
CCCCGTAATTGTTGCTGATTTGTACAGTACCTAACGGAAACAATCCAAAACCTTTGATCGATCCTATTTCTTCTCTCAGTGCTTTATCGTTTTCCAGTCCTTCTACGGCAGCCCCATAAGCGTCTGAATTTTTAAGCAAATACATGGTAACAGGTGCAATCACAAGGAACAGGATCAAAAAACCAATCCCGATCGTGACCCAGATGGTCTTATTTCCCTTCTGTATCCTGCTTTTGCGGAGGTCAAACCAATACGATAGTAAAGCCATTATCAGTACAATCCAGCCGAGAGTCCGGCTTTCCCAGAAAAAATAAACAGGAATTAAGCGGCTGCTGATGCCATATGCCAATAATAGTATACCGGAAAACAGGATGAATTTGGTTCTTGTGAGCATGAGGAGTTTTTGGTGTTGCTTACTAAGGCAAAATATTAAGTTAGCTTGCAAGAAGTTTATTCTTATCAGCAATGTATTCCTGGCTAAAAAATAAATTTCCTATAGCCTCAATTGTTAACCCGTGAATACTCGATTCCTTGAGCAGATCATCCATATCATAAATAACCAAAGATTTATTTTCAATCTCTATTTTCTCCCGTTTATTTTTCTTTTGTCTCAATATAGATTGCTTTCTAAGTTTTATTAACGCCTCTTCATTTACTGATTCTTTTAAAATACCTGCAAAAAAAATCTGGGGTTTACCTGCCCGCAATAACTCTCTGGTAAAGGCCAGAGGAACTAATTCCTGAATGTATTTCTTGGTAATTCCAACCTCCTCATATATTTCTCTGTACATATCTTCGAGTATAAAGTCACAAAAACTGAGATTTTCTCCCTGTTTATAATCTTGCGGGAAATCCAAAGCTCCGGATGCTGTAACATGTATGCCTCCCTCAAATATGGCAAGGCTTTTTTTGGTAGAGTGTATGAGTGGTTTGTATTTGGACCTCTTTGGGAGATATGGAATATATTGATTACTTTTTTTGAAATATAAAATGCAGGAAATACCGATTGTATTGGCCAGCAGCCCACTTGACATAGGAGGTAAGCTATTTCCGTACTTATCATTTAAGTAACTCCTCAAAGTTGTAAACCCTTTAATCCCATGGGCATTCCAGTCCAGTGTGAGGTTTGATTTTACCTGGTCACTATATTTTGCATGTTGCATTTTCAACTCCAGTATTTCATTCTTGTCATTGGTAATTAGCTTTGATAATCGAACGATTGATCCATCATTACTCATCTTATTTTTAAATGCCTCCAGTGCTTTCGCCTGAAATGACTGGATACTGTTATTCGGGACTTTCAATTGAAACTTAACCCTTTCCATTGTTAATTTGATTTTTTGAACATTTTCAATTGTTTCAGTTGCGTTTCCGGTATAAAATTTAGAAATCACGGAATACGGAATTTCTTTACCTGCAGTAATTTCTTTATCATAAGCCTCTTGCAGGAAACTAATATCTTCATTTAAAAATTCTTTTTTTGAAAAATGAGTTTTTATAGATTTCCAATTGTTAAAAATGTAAACCAGCAGGTCTAATGTGGGTTTGATTGACATGAGCGAAAATTTGTAAAGAATAGTTTATACGATCGTTATTTAAATATAAATTAAAATGCCAATTTGCCCTTAACTTATAACAATCCCACCATTTCTTTTTTGCCCTTCGATTTTCGTACTTGCCTTACACCCAAAACTTAACCTCCACCTCCCTCCCCATAAGCAGTTTTTCCTTAACTCGTACAGCAGCCTTCAACCGTAACAGATAAGTATTTTTTTAGTATCAAACCAGATAGACGTATCCCATTCGGTTTTGCCAATCCTTGCACGGGCTTTGAGCCGGCCCATCCCTGTTCTTCTTTTTGCAAGGCATTGCGTATTACTTTGGATAATTTAACGGGGAGGGAAACAAAAACCCAATCGGCCGGGCCGGAGTATTTCCATATAATGGAAAGTGTAAGGAAGACTTGACATTTATTTAATGAAATGCGCTAAATTTTTCTCTCCCCCCAATTCCCTAACTTCCCTCCATGAAAATATTACTCCTTTTTCTCCTTATTACCAGTGGCCTGATGGCCGGGGCACAAATCAACCCCGATCGCATCAGCATCGCCCGCGACTCCTTCGGTGTACCTCATATTTTCGCACCCACCGATCCCGAAGTGGCTTATGGTATCGCCTGGGCTCATGCCGAAGATGATTTTGAAACCCTGCAAATGGTGGTATTGAGCGGGAAGGCAAAACTGGGAACAGCACTGGGAAGAAAAGGAGCAGAAGCCGATTATGTGATCCAGCTCCTGCGCTGCCGGCAAACTGTAGATGAACAATGGAATACCCTCAGCCCGGATTTCCTTGAATTGATAAAAGGGTATGTGGCCGGTTTAAACGCCTATGCCCGCAAGTATCCCGGGAAAGTGAAGTACAAAAAAGCATTTCCTTTTGATGAAAAAGAATACATGACCGCCGTTGTTTTTTCCATCAGCTTATTCTGTGGTGTGGATGCTATCCTTCCACAAATTCTGGGCGGTAATGTTGCCACTCTTCCGGGATTCAATACCGATGGATCCAATGCCTTTGCGATGAATTCGGCAAAGACCACAACCGGTGAATCCTTCCTTGCGATCAATGCCCATCAGCCCAATACCGGTCCCGTTGCTTTTTATGAAGCACACTTGCAAAGCGAGCAGGGATGGAATATGCTGGGCGGTCTCTTCCCCGGCGGCTGCCTGATCTTTCATGGTACCAATGAAAACCTGGGCTGGGCCCATACCGTGAACTATCAGGATAAGATTGATCTTTACCAGTTAAAAATGAATCCCACAAATAATAATCAATATGAGTTTGATGGGCAGTGGATCAACCTGGAAGAAAATAAAGCACGATTAAAAGTAAAAGGTATCCCCATTCGAATCGGCAAAAAAATATGGTGGAGTAAATATGGCCCAACCCTTAAAACAAAGAAAGGCGTTTTCTCCCTCCGTGTACCTGCACTCATGGATATCAAGGCCCTTGAACAATGGTACCGGATGAATAAGGCAAAAAATTTTACGGAGTTCTACAGCGCCCTGCGTATGACCTCCCTGCCCATGTTTAATATTACCTATGCGGATCGGTATGATACCATTTTCTATATCAGCAATGGTAAAATGCCCCGCCGGAATGCTGATACCAGCTTTAATTGGAAAAGCACAGTCCCCGGTAATACCAGTAAAACACTATGGACGGAATTTAAAACCGTGAACGAACTGCCCCAGTATATCAATCCACCCTCCGGATATTTATTCAATACCAATCATTCTCCTTTCCTGGCCACCGATCCGAAATTTAACCTCAGTCCAAAAGGATACGATGTTAATGATGGCTATGAAACCTATCATAATAACCGTAGCCAGCGGGTGACTGAACTAATCAATGATGATAAAGTGGATTATACCCGGTTCAAACAAATTAAGTTTGATCAGCAACTCCCCAAAAAACTAAAATATATTTATGGGATCGACAGCCTGCTGAATCTGCAGGCCATGGGTGATTCAGCATTACAGCTTATCATCAATAACCTGAAAAACTGGGACGGAAAAGCCAATGCCTCCAGCAAAGGAGCAGGGGTTTTTATACTGGTATATTATTATCTCGCAGAAAAACTGAAAGGAAGTCCGGCCCGCCAAATCACCCGGCAGGAAGCAATTGAAACCTATCAGTATGTCTATGATTATATGATAAAATATTTTGGCAGAACCGACCTCAGCCTCGGAGATATTCAGAAACTGGTACGTGGCGATGATGCAAGACCGGCCTGGGGTTTTCCGGATGTACTCACCCCCTCTTTTTCCGAACCCTGGACCAATGGTATGCGCAAGGTAACAGGTGGAGATGCCTATATCTGTTTTGTACGGTATCCAAAGGATGGCAACCTTCCGCTGATTGAATCCGTCAATACTTTCGGGGCCTCAATGGATCCGGCCTCCCCGCATTTTAAAGATCAGATGGGGATGTTTCAGGCGCAACAGACAAAAAAAATGACATTGGATAAGGCGGAAGTGATGAGAAAGGCGGAGCGGGTTTATACGCCGAAGTAAGGACAAAAAAATACGAAATACGAAATTCAAAGGACGAAGTGGCTAAACCTGAAACAATCTTTGCGCCTTCGTGTCATTGCGGTTAAGCCTCTCTGCGAAATCTCTGCGTTCTCCCTGCCTCTGCGGTGAATCTCTCAGCCCGCAGGGCGTTGAAAGCTGTTCTTTATTTCTCTCCTCTTAAAACCCTATATTCGTTCACCATAAAAACACCACATGAAAAAATTCATCCTCAGCATTTTTTCTTTATTCTTTAGCATCCTCCTGCTGGCCCAGCAACCCAAGAGTAATCTCACCATCAGCAGTACCAGTAACAATAGTATCCGTATCAGCCTGAATGGTTATAAATATACCCTGCAGGATCGAAGCACCACTTTCCAGGCACTGCAACCAGGCAATTATCCGCTCGTGATTTACCAATGGAAAAACTCCTGGAGAGGGGGTGGCCAGTATGAAAAAGTATATGATGCCAATATCCGCCTCAATGCCGGCAAACATCTGGAAATTACCGTTATGCGCTTTGGCAAAACAAGCTGGGATGAAGGCAATATTGATACGGATAACTGGGCCGACCGTACAAATAATCCCTATCCGGATGATGATAACCGCAACAGGGACCGGGACCGGGATAACAAAACCTATCAGCCGGAAGTTTACAAAACTGATGCTAACCAGTTTGCCATTATTAAAAGGGCTGTGAACAATGAAACCTTTGATGATGATAAACTCAAAATGGCTAAAGTGAGCATGAAAGAAGCTTCCCTGAGCATCAATCAGATCAAAGAGTTGATGAACTTATTCATGTCAGACGATAAAAAACTCGACCTGGCCAAATTTGCTTACGATAAATGCTGGGAGAAAAATCTCTATTTCAGTCTGACCGAAGCGCTGACATTCAGCACCAACAAAAGAGCCTTACTGGATTTTATTGCGGGAAAGTAGAAATTCACCGCAGAGACGCAGAGAGCGCGGAGGTTTCGCGGAGAATTTTCTCATCTCTCTGCGTCCTCTGCGTCTCTGCGGTTAACCCTCAATTCGTATTTCGACCTTCGACCCTCGTACTTTGTCCTTTTCCTTAACTTGCGCCCATGTTAGATTATTTGCAGGGACTGAACGAGCGGCAGCGGGAAGCTGTACTCCATAAGGACGGACCAATCATGATCGTAGCGGGGGCCGGAAGCGGCAAAACCAAGGTGCTGACCACCCGCATTATCCACCTGATGGCCGGTGGAGTAGACGCTTTCAATATACTCGCCCTCACTTTTACCAATAAGGCGGCCAAGGAAATGAAAGAAAGGGTAGAACATATCCTCGGCAACGGGGAAGCCCGCAATCTCTATATAGGAACTTTTCACTCTGTTTTTGCCCGTATCCTGCGCTTTGAAGCTGATAAGATTGGTTACCCCCGCAGCTTTACCATTTATGATACCGATGATGCCAAGTCAGTGGTAAAGACTGTGATCAATGAACTCAACCTCGACGACAAACATTATAAACCCAATATTGTCTATAACCGGATTTCAGCTGCAAAGAATGCCCTGGTTGGTCCTGTGGAATACCGGAACGATTATGGCTTGCAGCAGGAAGATATGCGGGCCAATCGGCCTGCCATCGGACAAATCTATGATGCCTATGTGAAGCGTTGCTTTAAAAACGGCGCTATGGATTTCGATGATCTCTTATTGAAATTCTATGAACTGCTGAAGAATGTCCCTGAGGCCCTGGCCAAATACCAGCATAAATTCAAATACATCCTGATTGATGAGTACCAGGATACCAACCCCGCCCAGTACGAAGTGATCAAACTCCTGGGCGCCATGCACGAGAATGTCTGTGTGGTGGGGGATGATGCACAGAGTATTTACTCTTTCCGGGGAGCCACTATTCAGAATATTTTACAGTTCCGCAAAGATTACGACGATGTGAAAATGGTAAAGCTGGAACAGAATTACCGCAGCACCAAGAGCATCCTGCACGTGGCGAATGAAGTGATCAAGAATAACAAGGGGCAAATTGAAAAGGTCCTGTTTACAGAGAACAAGGAAGGGGAGAAGATCAAGCTGGTGCGGACCATGAGTGATAATGAAGAAGGAAAGTTTGTGGCCGACAGCATTCAGGAACAAAAACTCCGCAATCATTACAGCAATAAAGACTTTGCCATCCTCTACCGTACCAATGCGCAGAGCCGCGCATTTGAAGAGGCCTTGCGTCGAATGGGAATTGCCTATACCATTTATGGCGGTATCAGCTTTTACCAGCGAAAAGAAATCAAGGACTTTGTGGCTTACCTGCGGATCATTGTGAATTCAAGAGATGAGGAAGCACTGAAACGCATTATTAATTATCCGGCACGTGGGATTGGAAAGACCACGGTGGACAAACTGGTCCTGATCGCCAATGAGCAAAACATTTCCATGTGGGATGTATTGTGCAATGCTGCGATGCATGGTTTCAAGGCCGGTACCTTATCAGCTATTGATGAGTTTGTGATCATGATCAAGAGTTTTGCCAGTATGCTGACCAAACAGAATGCCTATGAAGTGGCCTTCCATGTGGGTAAGCAAACCAATCTGGTGAAGGAACTCTTCAATGATAAAAGCACGGAAGGGGTGCAGCGCTACGAGAATATCCAGGAATTACTGAATTCTATCAAGGAATGGACCGAGAGTCCGGATAATGAAGATGGTGAATTAGTGGACAAAGGACTGGCTTCTTATTTACAACAGATTACCCTGCTCACTGATGCAGATGAAAAAGATCCCAATGCCGATACGGTAAAGCTGATGACGATCCACGCAGCCAAAGGACTGGAATTTGGCTGTGTGTTTGCGGCCGGACTGGAAGAAATGCTCTTCCCCAATGCCATGGCGATTAATACCCGCGAGGAACTGGAAGAAGAAAGAAGATTATTTTATGTGGTGGTCACCCGTGCCAAGCAAAGGTTATGGATCACTTATGCCAATACCCGTTATCGTTTTGGTCAGCTGGTGCAGAATGAACCCAGCCGCTTTATTGAAGAGATTCCTGAAGATTATCTTGACCGCAGTTTTGCCGGTGGCGGATTGAAGAACCAGTCGGGCAGTAACTGGGGTGGGGGCAGTGGGTTTGACAGAATGAAGGGCTGGGGGCAAAATGATGTGCGGGATGCAGAGAAAAAATATGGTCCTGCACCCGGAAAAAAACAGGCTGGCTCCACACCTTCTTATATCGCTCCGAAAACAACAGTAGCTAAAGTCATCGAGCATACACCTTCTGCTGATTTTGTTGCCAGTGATACATCCAACTTACAACCCGGTCAAAAAGTAGAGCACCAGAAATTTGGTTTCGGAGAAGTATTAAAGATGGAGGGCGCTGCACATAATCCAATCGCCACTGTGAAATTTGAGCACAATGGCGAGAAGAAGATTATGTTGAATTATGCGAAGCTGAGGATTGTGGAGTGATTTCTATTGTAATTCTATATCCCCTCCCTCTGTTACAACGATTTGTTTACAACTATGAGAAACGTTGGGTGTTTCCGGTATCAGTTTAATACTAAATGAAATTGCTCTCCTTAAAGTAAACCAGGCTCCGATAGTGATTGGTGTAGCTGCTGCAGGAGCCACAAAGAGGCCAATACCAAGGCTCACCAGGTCAAAACCAGTGGTTCTTATAAATTCCTGTGCATCTCCCACGACATCGGTGGATGTTTTTACATTTTGAACCTCCATATTAATTATTCCGTCTTTGCAACGAAAATCCAGTTCAAAGTCAATATCTGCTTCCGGATTTGGTCCAGTAATATCACGTTCCAGATCTAAATCAACACTTAAAGTGTGATCATTTTTGAACTTTATCTCTACTGCTGGACCGTAAAGCGTATTATTCTCAAGCATTCCGCCATGGCTGCCCCATTTTAATTTTGAACCGCCCTGAATGATCTGATTGCCAATTGAAGCTTCAACGAGAGAAGTAATCCATTCGTTGCTCATTTTGATACAAGGCCTCCAGATATCGGCCCTGGAGCTTCTGTAATTCCAGTTCGGATGGTTCCGCAGGCTGTTGTATGAGATAATTAAATTCGGAGAAACACTTCCGTTGTTATTATCAAAACAGGTACCATTATTGGTAACAATTTGTGTGGAATAAACGGGCGATGATAAATTATTGATCAGTAACTCCACTTTTGTAAAACAAGGGCCATCATCACCCTTCACTCCAAACTTAATATACCGGATATCGGCCAGGATTTTAATATCAGCATCAATGACATCATAGGTAACTTTTGAACCCGGTTTAAAATTATCTATTCCCTTAGCCAGATAAAACCGGTGTTCATCTTCATTTAACGAAACCCAAACCGGATCATCTGTACCGTTGTTTGCTGATGTTGTAATTCTTAACTGTATGCGGTATACGGGCATATTTTCAAAAGCGGGTTTGGCTAAGGAAGATGACATATCCCTTAGTATCCGGTGATCTGTAACTGTTATATTCCCGCCTGATGTATCATTTCTGTTCCGATGGTCTGTAACTGTTGTGGTTTGTGCAAACGCCGATGTCAGCATCTGGAACAAAAAGGCCGTAATAAAAATCTTTTTCATAATAATATCTTGAGTTGAGGAATAATGCTGAAATATTTAATTAAATAGCAGTCAGAAATATCTTTATTCGACAATACTTTTAGTTTTACTCATACTAGTCTGCTTTTTAACTGGTATATTCACATTCGGCGTGTTTGTACATTTCTTACAAAGCATGGTCCCATTGGGGAGAACTACACAGTCCTCACAGGTAGTAGGCGCTATCCCGGATGGAGCGGGTTTTATTTTAGCACCGTTCTCATCTGCACCATACCATTCCAGCAGCTTACCTTTTTTAAACACAGCATAAACTTTGTATTTGCCCTCCGATTCGTAAATCAGTACGGTACCGTTTGACACTTTTTTCTCATTAAAAAGGGCGGTAATGTCAATATGGTTGGAGGGTTTGCTGCTATCCTGCCCCATCCTTATTTGCTTGCCCTGAATATTGATGGGTTTTGATAACTCTTTTCCATCCGTTTCTTTCGTGTTTTTGCTTTCCTTGCATTCTGTCAGCGAGCATTCGTACTCCTTGCAGTTTATGGTAAGTTTTTCATCTTCACAGAAAACACATTTATATTTCACATTCTGTAAAATAGTTTTACAATCGCCCTTTTGATAAAGGTCTTTGCCATTGGGTCCTTTCGGAAGTTGGGCATAAATGAAATGGGTTATGGGAATTATTATTGATATTAACAATATTCTTTTCATGGCTAAATAGTTTTCACTTGAATTGTGCATATTTAATTATCTTCTTTTGAAGTTGTAATCAGTTTTTTCCATATAAATTTTTCGGGCTCTTTTTCCACTTTTTCAAGCGTCAGTTCTGTTCCTGCTCCACCAACTGTTACAATCATTTTACAGCAACCATCCCCGGTACATGTAATTTGAGTTCCGCTAATTACCGTAGAGCAAGAAGCACTAGATGTTCCGCAGGTACATCTAAAACTGCCACTTATAGTAGGAGTATTTTGAAGAAAGATCACGACCATTTCTTTGTTCTTTGTATAAACAGCCGTATATCCGTTTTGAACTGTAATTTTTCCGTTTACTAACCCGGTACCTTTGGGCAACCTTGAAGTTGTATCTTCTTTTTTAATTTCGGCAAATGTCCCGGTTCCAAATTCAATTCTTGTGAGTTCACCATTGGGATTCTTCCTTGGAGCCGGAGAACATGTTCCATCATCAGTACACCAGTATTTTTTACAGTTTTTAGTGAGTGCTTTGTCTTCACAGTATATACAGGTCACAAAATTTACTGATACCCGCTCACAATCGCCCTTTTTATAAAGGCTCTTTCCCGATGGGCTTTTGGGTGCCTGTGCCAGTAATAACTGGCTTGTGAATAGTGTAATTAAAATAAGAATCAGATTTTTCATTTTATAGTTTTTAAGCTTGTGGTATAAACATCATTTTTTCAGCCATCAAAATCAATCACCCATCGGGTGATTTTGTAGCAATTCCGGAAATCAGCCTCATCCTCGAAAATTTGTTGAGCTGCCATACAGGTTTCAGGATATGCTACAGCAGAAATTCGGATTCTGATTTCTTTTTCAGGCAGTTTTGTCGTATCTGCTGCAGTTTTTGATTTATCTGGATATCAGGGTAGCAGGAGTTTTCTGCTTTCTTGAATTATTTTTATCAGTATATACTAATTTTCCACAAGAACTGTTTTTAATGCCTCGTATAATAGCTTTCCGGTAGCCATATCAGCGTCATCATAATTAATAATTAGCATTTCATCTGTATATCCATCAGTAAAAGCCAGATAATATTGTGGCCCGGCCATTCCATTTGAATGATAGATTTTAGCTTTTTGCCCCCCAACTAAAAGTTCTTCCTCTTTCCAGCTTCCCGGACTATGCTTATCGGCTTCCTCCTTCAGTTGACCCAGAACTATTTCAGGCGTTGTACCGCTGATTATTTTCATTACCTGTATATCTGGATGTCCTTCTTCCGTAGTGATGGTGCCTGTCATTTCATTAGCAGCAAAGCCAGGAGGGGGAATAATGTATAAATGGCTGTTGGGAACAAGTATATGATTGGCCGTTTTTGCAGATTTCGGTGCTGTAGGTGTTTCTGTACTTGCATCAGCGGCTGTTTTATTGCGGTTACCTGAACAGGACGTAAAAAGGAATGCAAAGAGTAAAACCGGATAGAATAGGTTTTGTTGCATATTGATGTGTTTAATGAGTAAAGGGTAATATTCGTTATGGTAAAATCTTGTTCAGCGAATCAGCTGCATAGCTCTTTTTAGAGTCCCAAAAGGCCGACATATTTAATATGCGCCACCTGTCCTCCGATTTTTCCATCAATCTTGTTTCGTAAGAGGCGTGATAAGCTTTGTCATCTCTGTCTGCATTGTATTGTGTCCAGATCATATAGGCTAAGCTATCGTTGTAGAATTTCCATTGTATGGTACCCCTTTTTACTACCGGGTGGCTTGAACCTGCTACAACATTATTTTTAATATAATCGCCAGACTGTTTGTTTATAGCATCCCATCCTGCTGCCACGCCCACTGTTCCATCGCTATTGTTCCAGGCCTGATAAGCATATTCTTTATGGCTCCAGTGTTCTGCCCAGCATTTGTAATCTCTGGCAAAAAAGCACTTGGTTTCCTGCTCAATCGTTGACAGGATTTCTTTTTTTGCTTTGGTTTCATCAAATGCGGATCCTGTTTTGTTAGGTTTTTCTGACCCACAACCCACTGTAATAATAGTCAGAGTGATCACCGACAAAAAGAGTATATGTTTCATTTATTTGTTGATTTATCTTTCATATGAGTGAATTGATCGGAGAAAATATTTTCAATCTGACTATGCCTTTAATCGGATCGTTAGTTTCTGAGACAACGAACAGAAAAGCCGACCTGTTTGCTATTTCCCTGTCTGCTGAAATGTGCCACGAAATAATTCAGGTAATAGTACCAGGCATCAGCCGATGTGTTTTCTGTGGAACTCCACCAGTAACCACGGATCCCGACATTAAAGAATGAGCCATCGAAATTGCGATAGCCACCCGGTAACCCGGCCCAACCACTGCTATTGGTCGCTCCGGCATTGGGAGTTGTCCAGGTAGTTGTACCGGATACTTTCAGGGCCCCTCCTGCCACCAGTTCACCTCCCAGACAGGTGGTGAGTGTTGTCAATTCTGCATCAGTGGGAATATGCCAGCCGGCAGGGGCTAACCCTCTCGGATCATTTACCGCATACCAATTATATAATTTACCATAAGTAGCATTGGTGGATGGATCATTGTTATAGTAACACCAGGCTCCGGTTGTTAATGCAGCCCATTCGGCAGAATTGGGCACATAGGCGATGGTATCCCCGTTTCGGTAAGTTGTAACATCCAGGTTTTTATCCATCCACTTCTGACCGCATATCGTTACACTTGGAAAATGAGTTGGTACTGAAATACCTGACCATGATCCGGAGATAAAGTAATAAAACCCGGAGGGATAATCAGTCTGATAAACCAGCAACCCATTGGATGGTGAAGAAATACCGAGGCGTTGTGCCGCAGTCATTCTGGGCGGTAAAAACCCTCTGTTGGTACTGCTTACATCCAGCTGTGCAGACTGATCCGGACTACTGGTGCCAATGCCTACGCTTTGAGCCTGGCTTTGAAACAAACAGCTCCAGGCAAATGTGAATAGAAATAACTTTCGCATTTAATAATTTTCTGCCAAGCTAAAACAAGGTGTAAGGGCAGACAATCACCCAACGGGTGATTTTCTTAAAGCATTAAAATGAGAGCTTATTTCAATTATTTGGCTGAATGGAGGCAGCCAAAAATCCGGGAAGGCTGATTCGGCTTAAGAAATTCCCTGCTGCATCGCTTTTAATACTGCTTCAGTGCGGTTTGCAACATGCAATTTGGCATAGATATGTTTTACATGGGTGCGGACGGTTTCTAAACTGATAAAGAGTTTAGTGGCGATATTTTTCAATGGCTGGCCATCTGTCAGTTCTTTCAGAATTTCTTTTTCTCTTTCGCTCAGTCCATAATCTTTCCCCTCAGGCGAAACGAGAATAATGTTTTTTTGTGTAAAAAAATTGAGGGTTTTTTTAGCTACTGAAGCATTCATGAATGAACCGCCATTATACACTTCAGTTATGGCTTCGAGGTATTTATGTGGCGGGTCGTTTTTAAGAATGTATCCACTGGCACCGGCGCAAAGTGCATTGAAGATTTTTGTGCCATCATCAAACACGGTTTGTATCAGCACTTTTACGGATTCAAATTTTTGGGTGATGAGGCGGGTAAGCTGTATTCCGTCCATTCCGGGCATTTCAATATCCATCAGCACCACATCAGGATTGCTGCGCCGGATATCGGCTTCCCAGTTACTGCCGCTGCTAAAGGCACCCGTGCAGGCATATCCAGACGTACCATTTAATATGGTTTGTAATGCCTCTCTGACCAGTTTACCGTCTTCAAATATGGCAACCTTAATATCCATAGTGGTAAAGTTGGGTTATTCATACTGTTTACACAATACCCTGTTGGGTGATTTTGGTTGTTATGGTGATAATGCAACCTGATCCAGGGGTTGTTACTATGCTTAAACCAGCATTCATTTCAGCCGCTCTCTGTTCTATATTTTCAAGACCATTTCCTTTTTTTATGGTTTGACTGTCAAATCCGGTTCCGTTATCGGCTATCACAATTTTCAGCGTTTTTTCTTCCATGTATATGGAAAGGCAGAGAAAAGAAGCTCCGCTGTATTTTACAGCATTGTTAATGGCTTCTTTGCAAATAAGATAAATGTTTTTGCGGGCTTCCAACGGTGGTTTAATTCCGGCTGTTGCCTCATTTAGATTTATTTCCGGTTGTATATTTCCGGCTAAACACATATCCAGCATATAGTTTTTCAGTTTTTCAGCCAACTCTTTCAGTGATTCATTTTGGGGTTTAATCAGCCAGACAATATCGTTTAGTTTGGTAACCATATCTGCAGCAGATTGCTGAATAATTGCGGCAGCGGACATGGCATCTTCCTGCTTATTATGTTGGAGATTATCTTTAACCATATGACTATACATGGCTATTCCGCTAAGGGTGGCACCGATTTCATCATGCAGGTCACGGCTGATTTGATGTTGTTGCCTCAGCAACTCCTGACGTCCCTGCAGTTTCCTCTTTTTTCTAAAATGAAGGAAGCCGTAACTTCCCGCTATTACAAATACTACTAACCCGGCCAAAGCAAAGTTTTTCTGTTGCTTTTGTTTAGAAAAAATTAATTTATTCAGTTTTTTTTCTGCTGTCAGCAGTTTAATTTCATCATTTTTTTGCTCCACCTCCAGTTCTATTTTATACCGCTTTGCTTTAATCAGGTTATATTCATATGCTATACTATCCTTATATAAGACATGTTTTTTATAATTGGTATATGCCCCGGAAAAATTACCGGTTAAACTATCTAAAAGCGACAGGCTGTTATAAGAATGACTGAGAACAGACTTAAAATTTTTAATTGTGGCAATTTTTTTACACTGGAGAATTTTATTTCTGGCATCTATATAATTATTAGTACTTATGTATAACGTCCCCAGATCATTTAACAACTCACATAAAGACAATGTGTCAACCATTGAAAAAAATTTTAAGGCAGTTTTATAATCAGCTTCGGCGTTTTTATAAAAATCATTGGATAGGCCTCCATTTTTCTTCAGCTTGATTGAATCACCCCGATGCTTTGCTAAATCGGCGAGTGACCAGTGATAGGCTGCATTTGCCCAACTATTTTCAGGAAATTGGGCTCCTGCTTGACTTGCAGCAATAAAGTCGTCATGCGCAGCTTTTGAATTACCTAAAAGAAGATTCTGATCGCCTCTGGTTGTATAACTTGCGCTGAGCAAAAAATTTTCCTTCAGTTCCTTATATAAACTAATCGCCTGGTCAATACTTTTAAACCCGTTGTCTGTATCCCCTGTATATAAATGTGTAATTCCAAAAATCAAGTAACAATGAGCAAGACCGAATTTAAAGTCTGCTGATTTCTGGAGTTGCAATGATTTATATAGACATCTGTAAGCTTCCTCATACTTACCGCTAGTTGCATAATTTAATGCGAGATTACTATATACCACCCCAAGGTACCCTTTGTTGCCATTATTCTGCATAACCTCAATAGCCTTGTTGGAATAATATATCATCTTCTCATTTTCATCATTTATCGAAGCAATGTTTCCATAGTTTATAAAAGCAAAGCAGATACCACTATTATAATTTAATTCTTTTGAACGACTGTAGGCCTTGTCAGCCCAATATTGTGAACTATCGTATTGTGTATTTTGAAAATGCCGAAAAGCCAGCCAGTTCATAGCGTCTACCCGGACTGTATCTTCTTTTGTTATTGCTATTGTTTTGTGTAAACTGTCAGGACTAACATACTGAGCCTGCATGTTTGTTCTTTGGGCAACGAGTAGTAACAGAATGGCAGCTATTTTTTTACTTTTCATGATGCTGTGATTCAGAAAAGATAGAATTAAGCCGTAAAAGTAACGATACCTCATCGTGTGATTTTTACCATTAACCGCCACTCTGTTCCATGGTCTAAATTCGTGTTTAATTCAAGTGTTGCACTGATTTCCTCAGCTCTTTTTTTTATGTTCAGTATCCCATTACCTTTTTTGGTTTCAACTTGATTAAAACCACTGCCGTTATCTTTTATTGTAAGAAAAAAATCGTTGTGTTTAACTTCAGAAACAACTGACAACCGGCTGCCACCACTGTACTTTACTGCATTATTAATGATCTCCTTTGCAATCATAAATATATGATGACGACATTCCGTGATTATTTTAAAAGTGTTAGCGACCTCCGGTATTGTCACATCCACTTCCATGTGTTTTGAGCCAGCCATGAATACCGCGTATTCCTGTATTTTTTCCAGCAATTCTTTCAGGGTATCATGACCGGGTTGAATAGTCCATACCATATCTTTTAACCGATTAATCATATCTCCTGAGGCTACTTGAATTATACTCAATGATTTATTTGTATTTTCTTTTTCCCCTGTCTCGGCTTGTTTCTGAGCCAGATGGGAGTACATGTGTATACCACTGAGGGTACTGCCAATATCATCATGCAGTTCCTGACTGATCTGGTTACGCATTTTTGCAAGGGCAAGTTCAGATTGCAGTTGTTGTATTGCCAGTTCTTTTTCCTGATTTTGCCAACGTTGGGTCAGGGCCAGCTGAAACAGAATTACGTCTATCAGCATTCCTGTTTTAATAGCCATCAGCGGATAATAATCCAGTATATAATCCCTTCTACCTTCATTATACCGGATAGTGAACCATAAAGTGATACTCACGCAGAGAAAAATGATGAACATCCCCAGTATAATAAAAAAGCGATACCCTTTTACGGCTCTGTTTTTCATCAGAATCCAGGTACAGAAAGGGCCATTTACAAAATAACCCATATAAAAAATCAGGTCAGTATTCCAGTCTTTATATTCAAACCATGCAAACAGAATATATAAAACCGGAATGAAACCCATCGTTAACTGATAAATGCGACGGAGTAACCGGCTTTCAATCACCGATTCGCTGAATATTTCTTTCAAAAAAAGCAGATACATCAGCGCCATTAAAAGAATAAGGGCATAATTGATATAGGAATAATAGACTGAATTAAAAACAATATCCTCATTGATTCTGAGAAAGGTGTCCGGGGCATTCAGGAAAAAGTAAGCTGCTGAAATCAGATTCAGTAAAGAATAAAAAAGTACATCTTTTCGCCTGGAAAGCAGAAAAATCATTCCGAAGTACAGCACCTGAAAAAGCATGATGCCTTCAAAAAAAAGATAAAAGGTTTCTACAAGTAAAGACATGCTATTCCGGTTTAACGGCTCTGAATTGAAATAGTCCCTGGTCGCCTTATTAAATTTTAGTAAGATAATAAGAAATGCTTCAATAGTTTTGTCGTTTTAAGCCATTACATGCCCACCCGCCGCCAAAAAAAACTCATTGCCAAAATAGCTTTCTTTACCTTCCTGGCTACTGCCCTGGCCATCGGGGTTTCTTTACTATATAAATCCCTCAGCCGGCGCCGGGCCAGCTTTGTCCGCTACCCCGAATTCGGGATCAGCATGCCTGAGAGTTATTCCATTCACGGGATTGATGTATCCAAGTATCAGCATAGTATCGCCTGGGAAGAAGTAAAAGCCATGAAGGTGAAGAATATCCAGTTGGGGTTCGCTTTCATGAAGGCCACGGAAGGAATTGCCAATGATGATCCCAAATTCAAACGAAACTGGAAAAAATCAAAGGATGCCGGTGTTTGCAGGGGGGCCTATCATTTTTTTATCGGGTCAAAAGACGGAAAGATGCAGGCCGAACATTTTATAGACCGGGTGGAACTCGAACCGGGTGATCTGCCTCCCGTGCTGGATGTGGAGCAACTGAACGGGGCCAGCAGCGAGCAGTTAAGAAAAGAAGTAAAAAGATGGCTGGAAACCGCCGAGACTTACTATAATGTAAAACCAATCATCTACACCAACGTGGATTTCTATAAACGTCACCTGGGATCGGAATTTGACAATTATCCTTTATGGGTGGCCCATTATTACCAGCCCATACAACCCCGGATTAACCGGGGCTGGATTTTCTGGCAACACAGCGACCGCGGCCGGGTAAACGGAATCAATGGCCCGGTGGACTTCAACGTCTTCAGTGGTGACTCGCTGGATTTCAAATTACTCCTCATGCGCTGAACAAAGATCACGGGCGCCTGTTTATTAGATTTTTTATATTATTTGAAGATATTCAGCACATAAGATTAATATGGGCCAGAGTAATACATCTTGTTTTTCGTTGAATGTATATTCTTTCGAAAGAACCCCCAACAGTAAATGCTGGGGCTGACAAGCAGAAAGACTGTTGCGGGACTTCTGTTTTGTTGAGTCTGTACCACCCTTGATGTTCGTCATGCCGGGCTTGACCTCCAAAGGAGTCCTATGGACCGGCATCTTTTGAAGTAATTTGGATATTTCTTCCGTTAAATACAAGGCATAAAATCTGGCGGTAAAGAGAATAGATTTCAACAAACAGCTAATACCTTAACTTAACAGCAGAAACAATTGTATGGAAAGAGGATGGGATCCGGAAGTGACCAGGTACCTGAAAAAAATCATCAGCTCGATCAGCTATGGATTATTATGGCTGATGACTTTCGTGGGGCTGGGTATGTACAAAGGACTGGCCTATGAATCCGGCTGGAAAGGCATTCTTTTTTATTCCGGCATGGGGATTACACTTTTTCTGTTGTTGCGCTTTCTCTACTTTACCTGGAGGGGGGAATTCAAAAAATGAAAATACCCGGCAGCGGGTAGAGAGGTAGCCGCAATTTCATTTATCTTGAAACGGTATGGAGCTTCGGATATTAAGTAAACGAATCATGATTGGCGGCACCCTGATGATCTGGTTGATCAAGTACGGACTTAGACCAAACATTGTATTTCCCGACCTGATCAGCTTTTTCCTGGGCATCGCTCCCAATTTGCTGGGATCTTTTCTCTTACCATTTGGTGCCTGCTGGTTCTTTGGCGGAAAAGAAAGCTACCTGTCCCGTTTTTTCCGCATCCGCAATCCAACCGAACTCAAACAGTTTTGCATGCTGGGGTTTTTACTCCTGCTGATCAATGAATACCTGCAAATGATACCTTTATTCGGAAGAACCTTTGATTATTTTGATATCTTTTTTTCAATAGCAGGGCTGGGTCTGGGTTACTGGTTATTCAGCCGTAAACTGCAACAAACCGATACGGTATCGGCCTAACTGCTGTGATCGGCAACGACCACCCACTGTCCCTTTATTTTTCTTACCAACAAATTATAATGTCCGCTGATATCCCCGATACTTCTTTTCAGGTACCATTTACCCACAATAAAATAGTATTCTTTGGAAACACGGATCATTTTGATCTGGGTGGTGGTTAATTTTCCCATGGCCGCCGTATCAGGATAGCCCTTTTTATAATTCTCCAGCGTATTCTGGTAACCATAAGTCACCCCACTCTTGCCGATAAACATCAGAGAGTCGTTTTCCCAATAACCTTTCATGAAACCGCTGATATCACCCCGGTTCCAGGCCTGGTTCTGGTTATCCAGCATTTGCAGGATGGCTTTTTCATCTTTTGACTGTGCAGCAAGCAGACAGGTACTGCACATTAAGCAGAAGCTGAGCAGAAGTTTCATGAGCGGTGATTTTTACTGGTAAGGTAACAAAAAGACAGGAACCACTAATGGTTGCAATCATCACTATGGGCATGATTATGTATCCGGCAGGAACGGTAATTGATCAGATGAGCGGTAATGATCAGTATAACGCCGGGTATCAGCAGCCATAACTGATATTCATGAAATACCTGTTTCAATATCAACATGATAAATCCCAGTGAAAAAACAAGAAAGGGGCGCAGACTATGATGGTGTTTTTTAAATCCATGGTAAAATGAATACGACCCTATCACAAAAGCCAGTACTATCATCCCCACTTCAAAACCGGGATTTTCAATGATATTCATCCCAAACAAAGGAAGACTGCTTAAAAATAAAGGCAGGAGGGCACAATGAATGGCACAGGCCAGCGAGGCCCCGATACCTAATGCGTCCCAGTTAATTTTTTGCTTCATGCAGCCTGCAAAGATACAAAAAAGCAACAATGTTGCAAAATGAAAGGCCTTCCTTTGCTAACTTTGCACTCAAATCAAGCGGTATGTCAAAAAAGGGCTGGATCCTGGTGGGTTTTTTTACGGTTTTGGTGCTGATATTCTATTTTGCCCTGACCCGCTTAATCCCTGGTTTTGATAAAAAGAAAGTGGCACCGGTGAGTACGGTCAAACCATTTTTCTTTACCAATCAGGATGGACAACTGGTCACCGAGAAGAATGTAACTGGTAAAGTATATGTAGCTGAGTATTTTTTTACCAATTGCAAGGGCATTTGTCCGAAGATGAATAATAATATGCGATTGGTCTATGATGCCCTGAAAGATGAAAAAGATTTCCTGATTCTTTCTCATACCTGTGATCCGGAGAATGATACGGTTCCGAGGATAAAATGGTATGCCGATTCCATGAAAGTGGATACCAAAAAATGGATTTTTCTCACAGGGCGAAAGGACAGCCTGTATAATATGGCCCGCGGTAGCTATACCATTGATGATCCGGCCAATAACATGAAGAATATTGATGATGACTTCCTGCACACTCAGTTCTGGGCACTTGTTGATAAAGCCGGAGATGTGCGCTATGTGTTTGATGGCCTGAAAGAAAGTGAAGTAAAACAACTGATCCGGAAAGCCCGCAAACTGCTGGAAGAGGATACGGAACAAATTATCAAAAGAGAGAAAGAAGAATAATGCAATTGGCACAAAATATTACCCAGACCATCGCTGCCACACTCAAAAGACATAACCTGAGTGTAACGGAGAGCCGTAAGCGAATTTTACAATTGTTCCTGGAAGAAAAAGGAGCACTGGCCCATGGCGATATTGAAAAAAGGGCCGGTGAAAAATTTGACAGGGTCACGATCTATCGCACACTGCAGACCTTTCTGGAAAAAGGAATTATCCATAGCATCCCCACCGCAGATAACGCGATCCGTTATGCGCTCTGCAAGGACCAGTGCTCAGCTGGTCATCATCATGATCATCATATTCATTTTATCTGCAATAACTGCCAACGTACCTATTGCCTGGATGATGTGGTCACCCCCGAAATCAAAATGCCCAAGGGCTACCAGGCCAGTCATGTGGAAGTGGTGGTGGAAGGGGTTTGTAAGGACTGCAGATAAATTCAAAATTGAAAGTGGAAAATTGAAAGTTTAATCCCAACCTGCCAGCAGGTAAGAAAGCTGGCATTCTGCCGGTTAAGCCCCACTCTGCGTAAACGCTGCGTTCTCTGCGCCTCCGCGGTGAAAAATATTTAATCATGAACCCTGCTACCGGCCTTTGCCAAGGCTATGGCGGGGGATAAAAAACAAAGCCCCGCTGTAGAAACAACGGGACTTTTTGGTTAAGGCTCTGATTAGTAGCTATATGAAAGTACGTTGAGCGTACTTTGAATTCAGAATCAAAAATAGGTGCTTAGAGGCACATCTTCCAAATTTAGGGCATACCACTTTTGTGGTATTTTAGTTAAGAGTATCCAGTTCCTCTTTAACAAATAACATCAACTCACGGATAGCGGCAGGTGAAAAATCGAAAGAAAGCCCCGCCGCCCTGAAAAGTTCAGGCAGAGTACGCGTTCCGCCCAATTCCAGTGCTGAAATATAATGTTGCAACGCCGTTTCTGGATTCAGTTTATACTGCTTCCATAAACCAATTGCACCCAGTTGCGCAATTCCGTATTCGATATAATAAAAAGGTACTTCAAAAAGATGCAATTGTCTTTGCCACCCGTATTGACGGTATGTATCCAGACCGCTGATATCAATTACCGGTGAAGTAAACTCATTCAATATCCGGACCCAGACCGCCGCTCTTTCTTCCAGACTATGCGAAGGATTTTCATAGACCCAGTGTTGGAATTTATCAATGGTCGCAATCCAGGGGAAAATAGTGATCACTCTTTCCAGTTGTTGTTCCTTGGCTCTTTTCAGTTCTTCTGATGTATTGAAAAAAACCGTCCAGTGATCCATACTGAATAATTCCATGGACATACTGGCTACTTCCGCAATTTCAGTAGGGTATTCCTTGAAGCCAGTCAGCTCCAGTTCATGAGCAAGGAAGGAATGAATGGCATGACCTCCTTCATGGACCATGGTGGTTACATCATCCAGGGTACCGGCCGCATTCATGAAAATAAAGGGCGCACCGCTTTCCGCTAATGGACAATTATAACCGCCCGGTGCCTTGCCCTTACGGCTTTCCAGATCCAGATGTCCCATTTCCTTCATCTTCCGGAGGCAATCCCCGAAAAATGGTTTTAACTGATGGAAACAATCAATCGTTTTTTGGGTCAGCTCTTCACTATTGGAGAATGGGCGAAGTGGATTGATACCGGCAGGTTCTGCTTCCACATCCCAGGGACGAAGGGTATCCAAACCCAGTTTTTTCTTTTTAAGTTCATACAACTGATTCACCAGCGGCATTACATGCAGTTTTACTGCTTCATGAAACTGGTAACAATCTTCTTTGTTGTAATCAAAGCGACCCAGTTCGGTAAAACGAAAATCCCGGTAATTACTAAAACCGGTATTCAATGCCACCTGATGACGTTTTTGCAGGAGATCGCTGAACAGCGTATTCAGTTCTTCCTTATCCTGTAATCTGCGTTGATTAATCTGGTGATACACTTCTTCCCTCAGACTGCGATCCGGATCTTCCAGAAATTTGGCTGCCTGTTGCAAAGTATATTCCTGTCCTTTTACTGTAACCGTCATCTTCCCTGAGATCACCCCAAATTGTTGTTGCATCACATTCAGTTCTGCCTGCAGGGGAATATTGCTTTCGCGGAAGAGGTCGATATTCTTGCGCACATTCCGCAGGTAGGTAAAATATTTTTCACGGTCCAGCTGACTGCTCAGGGGATGATCCACCAGCTTGCGGTTGAGCCGGTCGGAATAGGGCTGGATCTTTGGCTGAATCTCCATCATGAAGAAAGTAAATGCCTCCTCCAGTGTCTTGTTCTCCGTATCACAGGTCATCCGGATCTGCCGCCAGCAAACATCTTCACTGATGGCTGCTTCCAGTTCACTGGCTTCTTTCAGCCATTGTTCCAGTTCGGCCAGACTGTTGATTTCTCTTTCTTCCAGATTTTTGAAATAAGGTTCCAGACTTTCCCAGGTACTGATGGTAAAATCAGCGGGCAGAAAATGACGGGGTAATTTTTTGATATCGGCGCTATAGCTCATATGGATCGGTTGATAAAAGAAAAAGCTACTGACAAACCGGTATGGGTATTGTCCTGTAGCTTTTAAAATGATAGTATCTTTTTATTCTGCTTTTTTCTTGCGCGTAGTCTTCTTTTTGGGTGCTTCTTCCGCTGCAGGTGCTTCTTCAGGAGCAGCCACTTCTTCCGCTTCCTCTTCTTCCGGTACTTCGCTGAGCTTTAACTCCACTTTATTCTTCTGCAGCTGGCTCAGCCATTTCACCATTTTCTTCATATCACTGGCATATACCCTTTCAAAATCCATATCGGGGTACACTTTTTCAAAGTACTTTTTGATGGCGGATGCATCTTTTTCGTCGGGGAGTTTCACACCGGCACTGTCCATGGCCTTGAGTACTTCCACCAGATTCACGTTATCCTGCACCGTATAGATTTCTATACTCTCCAGATGAGAGAAATTATGCACCCGGCTGGAGACAAAACGGGTGGACTTATCTTCCAGGGAGCGAACGATGGCTCCATCTGTTTTACTGCTGATCAGTTCAAATAAACCGGGTAATCCGGTCACGGCTACGAGCTTGCTGTATTCCATAAGTTTTGTGATTATTAAGGGGATGCAAGATACTTGATTCCTGCAAAAGGAGGATTTCAAAATTCTGGGCCATTTCCGAACGGTTTTGCTATTTTCATCGTCCTAATTGACGGAAACACAATTTTTAATTCACAATCAATAGTTCATGAAGAAAGTATTATTTGTCCTGACAGCCTTTTTTAGTCTGGCTATGGCAGCTTCTGCCCAGGGTGGCGGTGGTTTTCCGCGCCGGACAGCTGAAGAAAGGGCGGCGGCGATTCACCAGAAACTGGACAGCGCCTTTAAACTGGATGCAGCAACCCTGGCCAAGGTAGATACTGCCCTGACCGCATTATATAAAGCCCAGGATGCCAAAAGACAGGAAATGATGGCGGGCGGTATGCCCGATCGGGAGACTTTTCAGGCCGAAATGAAGAAATTCTCTGATGCCCAGGCAGAAATCCTGAAAGCCGTACTGAATAAAGATCAGTATGAAATCTGGAAAGAAAAGATAGCCCCTTCCATGCGCGGCCCAAGACCTGGCGGTGGCGGCGGACCTCCTCCCGGGGGTGGTAATTAAGCTGTTGCTGATAAAAATAGTGAACCGTTTTGCTGAAAGGCAAAGCGGTTTTTTATTTTATCTTGTTAAGAGGTAATAGTCAATGACAGGCGGACTGCTAAACAACCGGCTGGAATTGTCTTTTGATAAACCACAGCCATGCATAAGTTAAGCTTTATACCTATCCTCCTCTTTTCTTTTGCCCTTCAGGCCCAACTGCCCTGTTCCAAACCCGCTTTTCGACAGTTTGATTTCTGGATTGGAGAATGGGAAGCCTATGGTCCAAAAGGAGCGAAGGCAGGTGACAGTAAAATCAGTGTAATACTTGATAGTTGCGTCATCCTGGAAGAATGGACCAGTGCGACTGCCCAGCAGGGTTTAATATATACCGGGAAGAGTTTTAATTCTTTTAATGCGGCCACTCGTCAATGGCAGCAAACCTGGACTGATAATACCGGAAATACCACCGAATTTCTCAGAGGAGAAGGGAGCGATGGAAAAATTATTTATTATGCGGATAAGGTAACCGGCCCTAAGGGAGAACAGTTTATGCGACGACTGACTTTTTCCAGATTATCTGCTGATAAAGTGAGGCAATTGGGCGAAAGAAGCGATGATGGAGGTAAAACCTGGGCGGTAGAATATGATCTGGAATACAGAAGAAAAAAATGAAACACACTGCTTTTGCAATATTCATTCTGCTGATGCTGATGGGCAATAGCTTTGCCTTATTTAAAATGTTCACAGACAAACAGGAATTTCTTTCAAAATTTCCAAAGCTCAGCGAACAATCATTTTATCTGTTCCGCTTTCTTCCTTTATTGAATATTGTGGGTTTGGCCGGACTCTGGTTTTATCAAACCTGGGCGGTCTGGCTGTCCATTGCCTGCGGACTGGCAGTGATATTCTTTGATCTTTATTTCGGGATCTATTACCATCTGTATGTGGCAATAATATCGACAGCGATCCTGTTGTATTTCATCATCCGGTATTGGAATGCATTTAAGTGAGCAATAACCGTGATAAACGGTAAACCCACACCGGTAAATTGCTGTACCTTAATTGGCCCTGAAACTACCTGTTTGCTTTTTGGGTCCGGAATATCAACTTCATAACAACCAACCAACATGAAAAAACTGCAACTACTCCTGCTTGTTCAAGTCATTTTCATAACCATGAACGCACAAATGGATGTACCCCCCAGCGGTGGTAATCCGAGGGCCATGGTTTCAGAAGAAGTGGGTATCACTTCGATTACTATTAAATACGGACGGCCTGATGTAAATAAAAGAGAAGGCAAAGTATTTGGGGAAGGAAAACTGGTTACCTATGGTTTCAGTACAACCAATTTTATAACCAATAAAAATACATCTCCCTGGCGGGCCGGCGCCAATGAAGCCACAACGATCAGTTTTGAGCACGATGTAAAAGTGGAGGGAAAAGATATTAAAGCAGGGACCTATGCTTTATTTATGGCCATGGGAGCTGATAAAGTCACGCTGATCTTTTCAAAAGAAGTGGATGCCTGGGGTAGTTTTTATTATAAGGAAGAAGATGATGTATTGCGCGTGGACGTACCCGTTGCTTCACTGGAAAAACCGGTGGAATGGTTGAAATATGAATTTGTTGAGCATGGAGAAAAACATTGCAGGATTGCCTTGCAATGGGAAAAATTATCCGTTCCCTTCCGGGTGGAAGTGGATGTTGACAATATTGTAATTGCCCGTTTGAGAGAACAGGTAACCAGCCAGAAAGGATTCAACAGCAATAATATGCTGCAGGCAGCACAATATTGCCTGAATAAAAATATTAACCTGGAAGAAGCTTTACAATGGAGCATCCGGGCCATTACCGGTTTTCAGGGACAAAAAAGCTTTATCACCCTGCGTAATCTGGCGAATGCCTATGATAAACTGAAAAGAACAGCAGAGGCAGATTCCACAATGGATGAAGCACTCACCATTGCCACCGCAAATCAATATACAGCGTATGGGCGGCAGCTGATCACACAAAAGAGGCTGGACAGGGCCATGTCTGTTTTTAAGGCCAGTGAAAAAAGATATGGAGATAGCTGGGGCGTGAACAATGGCCTCATGAGTGGCTATAGCGCCCAGGGTGATTTCAAGAAAGCTTTGCAGTATGCTGAAAAAGCGCTGGCCCAGGCCCCCAGTGAAGGAGCCAAAGGAATATTACAGGGACAAATCGCTAAACTCAAAGAAGGAAAAGATATCAACCAGTAAAGATGGCAGCACTCAAAACACAAAAAAACAAGGCCAGTGTAAAGGAATTCCTGCAGTCTGTACCAGATGAAAAAAAGAGGAAGGACTGTGAAGTATTGTTGAAAATAATGAAGGAAGCCACTGGTGAAAAAGCATTCATGTGGGGGGATAGTATTGTGGGTTTTGGTGAGTATCATTATAAATCAGCACGCAGCAGCCAGGAAGGAGATTGGTTTATTTCCGGGTTTTCTCCCCGCAAAACCAGTTTAACGCTGTACCTGATGCCGGGAATCGGTCATTTTAAGGAAATAGCCAGCCAACTGGGTAAATATAAGATCAGCGGTTCCTGTCTTCATATCAACCGGCTGACAGATGTGGATCTGCAGGTGTTGAAAAAACTTATTACAACCGCTTATCTTCGGATGAAAGAAATGACCAATCAACCAACAAAGAAAAAAGATAAAAAATGAAACATGCCATCAGCTGGTTTGAAATACCAGCCACCGACATTGACCGCGCTCAAAAATTTTACGAAGCGGTCTTCCAGATCCAGATGATTCCCATGGATTTCGGTACTACAAAAATGCGGGCCTTTCCGCTGGATAATCCCATGGAGGGAATCGGAGGTACTTTAATTGATACAGGTGGTTTTCACAAACCCTCTGCAACCGATGGTCCGGTGATTTACCTGAACGGGAACCCGGATGTGCAAATCTTTCTGGACAGGGCGCTGGCTGCCGGCGGGCAGATCCTGGTACCCAAAACCAAGATCAGTGATGATTACGGGTACATGGGTTTTATCATTGATACAGAAGGAAACCGGATTGCTTTTCACAGTGTTCCTGAAAAATATTTAGCACCTTAAAAAACCAAGATCATGATTGTATTATATATTATCGGCGGAATCATTGCCGCAGTTTTACTGATTGCCCTGGTGATACCCAAGGAAATCAGCGCCACAAAAGAAATTATAATCAATAAGCCAGTTGAGGAGGTATTCGGGTTTATCAAATACCTGAAAAATCAGCAGCAGTACAGCAAATGGGCGAGTATGGACCCCAATATGAAAAATGAATTCCGCGGGACAGACGGACAACCCGGATTTGTAAACTACTGGGTTGGAAATAAAAAAGTCGGGGAGGGAGAACAGGAAATCACCGGTATTGTGGAAGGAAAAAGCCTCTCTACAGATCTGCGTTTTATCAAGCCTTTTAAATCATTTGCCAAGTCGGTCATGACCACCGAAGCAATGGATTCCGGCAGTACCCGGGTGACCTGGGGATTTGAAAGCAAGATGAACTATCCCATGAATATCATGAAACTTTTTATGAACATGAGTGAAATGATTGGAAAGGATTTTTCTATCGGACTGAATAACCTGAAGCAGATACTGGAAAAATGATAACCGATGGCAGTTCAAAACTGGACTTCTTTCACCCTGCGCATTCCCGTAATAGCCTCACCGGAGAAACTGTACTGGTGCTGGGCTACGCGCGAAGGGATGGAGTATTGGTTCCTTCGCCTATCTGAGTATATAAGCAAGGATACTGTGCACAGGAAACCGGAAGAGAAGGTTCAGCCCGGTGATACCTACCGTTGGTTATGGCATGGCTGGCCTGATGAAACCGTGGAAACAGGAACCATCCTGGGGGCCAATGGAACAGATTTTTTCAGGTTCAGCTTTGGAAAGGCCGGGAATTGCTCTGTCCGGATTTACCAGGAAGGAGAATCGCAGTTAGTGGAATTAATACAGGAAGATATACCGGATACCGAAGAAGGAAAACAATACTGGCACCTGGGCTGCAAAACTGGCTGGACGTTTTATCTTAGTAATCTGAAATCCCTGCTCGAAGGGGGAATTGATCTTCGTAATAAGAACGGGCAATTAAAAAATGTACTCAATTCCTGACGATGGCATACAATGAAAAACTCGCCAATATGACCAGAGAACTGATTGCTGCCGTTGAAAAAAACGTCACAGAGAAAGCCATGTTTGGCGGTCTTTGTTTTATGGTCAATGATAAAATGGCACTGGGAGTGGAAAAAGAAAGGTTAATGGTAAGACTGGATCCGGTCATTTATGAAACCGTGATGGAAAAAGAAGGGTGCCGCCCGATGGACTTTACGGGGAAAGTGATGAAGGGTTATGTATTTGTGGATATTGATGTTTTGCAAACGAAAAAACAATTGTCCTACTGGGTCAATCTGGCTTTGGATTTTAATAAAATTGCTAAAGCAAGCAAGAAAAAAAGCCCGGTAAAGAAATCAGCAAAAAGAAAATGACCCTGGAAGCCATTCAGCAAATCTGTAAAAGTTTTCAAGATGTTACCGAGGATATAAAATGGGAAGAACATCTTTGTTTCAATGTGGGTGGTAAAATGTTCCTGATCACCTCTCCCGATCTGGCTCCTGTAACTGCTTCCTTTAAAGTATCAGCTGAAAATTTTGATTTGTTAACCGAAAGAGAGGGATTTATACCGGCTCCTTACCTGGCCAGGTACCATTGGGTAAAAGTGGATGATATCAGCCGGCTTTCAACCAAAGAATGGAAGACATTACTGCAATCTGCCTATGAACTGGTAAAGGCCAAACTCCCTAAAAAAAAGAAATGAAATTTAATCTGACCGAAGCGGGTACAATTCTGGAAAGAACACCGGTTGTATTGTATAATTTGCTCCACGATTTACCGGAAGGATGGATCATGAATAATGAAGGGCCTGATACTTTTTCACCTTTTGATGTGCTGGGGCACCTGATTCATGGTGAAAAAACAGATTGGGTGGTAAGAACAAAATGGATTTTGGAAAAAGGGATTTCTGTACCCTTTGAACCCTATGACCGTTTTGCGCAGGCCAGGGAAAGTGAGGGGAAATCCCTGAAACAGCTGCTGGAAGAATTTCGTTTACTCAGAGAGCAAAACCTGAATTGGTTCCGGTCACAGCATTGGAAAGAAGAGGATTTTGAAAAAAGGGGGCTTCACCCTGTTTTGGGTGAAGTCAGTTTGAGAAATCTGTTGAGTACCTGGGTGGTGCATGATCTTACCCATCTTGCCCAGATCACCCGGGTCATGGCCAAA
>DAORJS010000004.1:0-29757 GCA_035439185.1 Chitinophagaceae bacterium | reverse complement strand
CAAATTGCAGTTTGTCATAGATTTCATAGGGCTGTACTTTCCGGATATCGGAACTCACACCACTGCCACGGGCAACAGGACCGGTACAGCCATAAGAGATTGCATCTTCAGCACTCAGGATGCCGACACCCTTCATCCTGTTCTGGAATATGATATTTCCGGTGACCAGTTCATCATATTCGTGGATCTTTCTTTTATAGAGCTGTAAGAATTCTCTGACTCTTCTTTGGAAATTAGGATGTATATCATGCATCACGCCACCGGGTACCATATAGTTCATAGTCAACCGGGCACCGCAGGTTTCTTCCATGATATCGTTGATGGTTTCTCTTTCGCGGAAAGCATGAAAGAAAGGGGTAAAGGCACCCAGATCCATCGCCATGGCTCCCCACCAGAGTTCATGCGATGCAATTCTTGTGAGTTCGTCCATCAGCACCCTGATCACTTTCGCCCTTTCCGGAATTTCTACCTGCAAACCTTTCTCCACGCAGAGGGCACAGGCATGATTATTAATATGGGCAGAGAGATAGTCCATCCGGCTGGTAACATATATAAATTGCCGGTAACTCAGGCTCTCACACATTTTTTCAATAGAGCGGTGGATATATCCCAGGTGTGGTTCCACTTTTTTGATGGTCTCGCCATTGAGGGTAATCACCAGGTGTAATACCCCATGGGTGGCCGGGTGTTGTGGCCCCACATTGATGATCATATCGCCATCGGGCGACTGATCAGCGGTTTGGATAATATCGGTCTCTCTGTACAAGTGGTGATTTGTTTTTAACTCATAACTCTCAACTCATAACTCATAATTCATAACTCTCAAAGCTTTATCATATTCACCGGATCCTCATAATCCTTTCGCAATGGATTCTTCCCTTCCCATCCATCCGGCAGAATCAATAAGCGCAGATCCGGATGATGCAGGAAATTCACGCCAAACATTTCATATACTTCTCTTTCATGAAATTCTGCTGTTCTCCAGATAGCGGAAACCGTTTCCACTTCCGGCTGTTTGGGGTCGAGCTTTACCTTCACCACCAGGATATGACGATGTTTGGTGGATGTCAGGTGATAGACCATGGTCAGCTGTGTTTTGAAATCAACACAGGTAAGACAGAACAGATAATCGAATGCAAGGGAAGGTTCCTCCCGAAGCTGCTGCATTAAAGAAAGCAGATTGCCGGTAGTACTGATCAGGTTCACCCATTCACCGCCATCTTCAAAACCGGCTTCCGGGTGCCATTCAGTTAGTTTCGCCTTTAATTCTTCGTTCGTCATGATCAGTCCTTTCCGGTCTTTATTTGTTCTCTGGTCAAACCCGCTTTTATTTTTTCCTGCAGTGTAATCAACGCATGCAGCAGGGCTTCCGGGCGGGGCGGGCAGCCGGCCACATAAACATCCACAGGAATGACGTGGTCTGCCCCTTTTACTACAGAATATGTATTATAAAAAAATGGTCCGCCACTGATGGCACAGGCTCCCATGGCAATAACATACTTTGGTTCCGCCATCTGGTCGTATAATCTTTTGAGTACCGGGGCCATTTTATTCACGATCGTGCCGGCAATAATGATTACATCCGCCTGACGTGGGGTGGCGCGGGCCACTTCAAAACCAAAACGGGAAAAATCATATTTGGCAGAGGCGGTAGCCATCATTTCAATACCGCAGCAACTGGTGGCAAATGTGAGCGGCCAGAGTGAGTTGGCCCTGGCCCAGTTGATCAGGTCATCCAGTTTACTGAGTACCACACCACCTCCGGGAAGGTCATGTACTTCTCCGGGAAATGTTTCTTTGAGTGTTGCCGGCCTTACATCCATTTCAGTGCTCCTTTTTTATGGGCATATAAAAAGCCGGTGAATAATATGAAGAAGAAAATCACAATTTCAATCAGGGCAATCCATCCCAGTTTTTTGGCCACCACGGCCCAGGGATATAAAAAAACCAGTTCCACATCGAAGATCAGGAAGATCAGGGCGAAAAGATAATACCCTACGTTCAGCTGTACCCAGGTTTTACCCGTGGTGGGAATACCACATTCATAAGGCTCTCCCTTTTGTTTATTGGTGCCGGCCTTTAATACCAGTTTGGAGATAAGTATGGCGATGCCGGAAAAAGCAACAGCAGCAATGATTAGTACAATGAGTGATGAGGCACCCATACGTCAGTTGATTTGTACGAATATAGGAAGTATGGGTTAAAACGCAGAATGAGAATTATCAACGGGTTAACTGCAAAAGATCAGTCCGGGAATAATCGCCTATCCATATAATTCCTGGTGAATGGCCTTCCGGTCATAGCCCATTTCAAGAATATGTTTTTTGGCTTCATCAATCATGTGTTTCCATCCGCATAAAAAGAAACTGGCTTCCGGCCGGTTTTTGCAGAGATCCATGTAAATAGGATGTACATATCCATGATGCCCCTGCCAGTGTTCCCGGCTCAGGGTGGGATGATAATGGAATCCGGGAAGATCCAGTTCCAGTTTTTTCAGTTCCTCGTAATACAAGAGATCCTCTTTTTTGCGGCAGCCAAATATCATATGGATATTTTTGAAGGCTGTTTTTTGCAGATGAATAAAATTCACCATACTTCTGAACGGCGCTATCCCGGTTCCGGTACAGATCAGGAATATTTCCTTATCCAGATTCTCAGGTAATGTAAATACCCCCTGTGCCCCGCGGAAACTGAGTTCGCTCCCCACTTTTATTTCATTAAAAAGATAATGGGTTCCTAATCCCTGTTCGGCCAGAACAATCAGCAGTTCAAACACATTGCTGCCATCCGGCCAGCTGGCAATGGAATAACTGCGCCAGCGCTTATTGGGTTTTTCGTGTATGGGAAGATCCAGTGTTACGAACTGGCCCGGTGTGAAATCAAAAGAGGAAAGTTCCGGTACTTCAATCCAGAATCTTCTGGTATTATATGTATGATCCTCGATTCGTATTACGGTTCCTTTGCGCCAGGGTTGCAGGGCCATGTTGGTTGTTTGATTGCAATTTACGAATTCAGCCTATGCATCGAACGTTGATCCCTGATTAATAGCAGAGATTCTACTCGGAAAAAACCGGTTCGAGTAACGTAATCGATTGCAACGGGAAATAAAAATACTTTCCCTTCCATTGATAACAAAGGATGGCTGACTGCTCATTCATCATTTTTTGTAAAGCTGGAAATGAAGCAGCTTTTCGCGGAAAGAGTTTGCCTGTTACAATGCGTACGATAGTTTGTTTTTCTTTTGGTATTAATTGTACCGGATCGGGCGGACTACTGTAAACGGGACTGCTGACTTTTTCAGTTTGATGAATGCTGTACCATTTTCCTTTCAGCCAGATTTTACGGAACACAGGTACCTGCTTTCCATGAATACCGGCATAAATAAAATATTGAACCGTTGCATCAGCGACCCGGGGTACCGTCGCGTTATTTTCTGAAGGAATATCCCGTTGACGTACCATGCCCGGTTGAAAGTCCCTTGAAAATACATAAAGCCGGCTTACCGGTTGTGCGGAAATAGGGATTAAAAATGCGGTCAACACACTGAAAAGCAAACCTTTCATCATGTCTTTTCGTTTATGTATCAGATGCATTTAAACCGGATTTTTTCTTAAACGTTTTCATAAAAAACCGTTCCAATTTTGCCCCGGCTAAACTATATTAAATAACTTACAGTGTAAATTTCAATTCTTCCTATGATACGTACTGTCCGTTTATGTACCGCAGCCCTGATTTGCCTGTCCCTATTTTCCTGTCATCAAAAACCAGTGGTTGAAAAAGAAGCACAGTCCGACGGACTGGAAAAAGCCATGCTTCAGGAATTCCGGATGACACAGGATCCCCATTTGAATACAATTCCCCGGGAAAGACTAATGGAAGCCAAACAATATATGGATCGCCTGATTGCCACAGGCACCGGAACCATTACCGGAAGACCCAGTGCCCTTGGCTGGCAGGAGAGAGGGCCCAATAATGTGGCTGGACGTACCCGGGCCATTTTGTTAGATAAAAGAGATCCAAGCGGTAATACTGTTTTTGTGGGATCGGTCAGCGGCGGAATTTTCAAAACCACCAATTTTACCAATAGTCTGCCGACCTGGACCGTGGTCAATGATTTTCTGCCCAACCTCGCGATCAGTAATATTATTCAGGATCCCTTGCATCCGGATACACTTTATGCCACTACCGGAGAAGGCTGGTTTAATATCGATGCGGTAAAAGGAGTGGGTATTTTAAAAAGTACAGACGGAGGTACCAATTGGAACCTCATGCCTTCCACTACCGGATTTGAATATGTACAGGATATGGTGATTGATAATAATGGCAACTTTTTTGTCTCCCTGCGCAATTCCAGCACTACCGAAAGCCGTGGTGTACTCAGGTCAACTGACCGGGGTACCAGTTGGGTACGGGTGCTGGGTTTGCCACTCACCGGATTTGGTACTGGCCGTGCAGCCGACCTGGAAGTAGCTGCCAACGGTGATGTATATGCCAGTCTGGGTGTGATCAGCCGATCTGAAGTGTACAAATCATCCTTTGCGACCAATGGAGCCAATACCGGTGCACCTGGTACCTGGACCAATATCACTCCTACCACCCCAACAGCTACGCACCGGGTTGAGATTGTTCTCGCTCCCTCTGATCCGCTGAGAGTTTATCTCCTGATGCAGGATAGTACAACCGGTGAAGTGCAGAATATGTACCGATCCGTCAATGGCGGTTCCAGCTGGGCCAACCTGACTCCGCCATCAGCTTTGAATAATGGAACAAATTCCCAGACCTGGTTTAACCTGATTGGTGCCGTGGATCCCAATAATGCAAATATCATTGTGGTTGGCGGTCTTAATCTGGCCCGCTCCACTGATGGTGGTGATAACTGGACAACAATTACAACCGGTGCTTCAGTACATGTGGACCAACATGCCCTGGTGTTTGACGGATCCACCAAATTAATCTGCGGTAACGACGGTGGTATCTATTACTCCACCAATATTAATGCCGCCACTCCTGTTTTCCTGAGCAAGAATACCGGTTATAATGTGACCCAGTATTATGCCTGTGATTTCCATCCAACCAATACCAATTATTTTCTGGCAGGGGCACAGGATAATGGTACGCAAAAATTTGTATCTGCCGGACTGAATGCCACCACCAATGCAACGGGTGGGGATGGCGGGTTTTGCCATATCGACAAATCAGATGGTCAGCTGCAGATCACCGCATTTACCGCCAATAATTATAACCGCTCCACAAATGGAGGAACCAGTTTCTCTTCGCTGGGCAGTTCGATCAATAATAACCGCGGGCAATTTATCAACCCCAGTGATTTTGATGATAATGGCAAAATATTATATGCAGGGGATGATGCCGGAAAATATTATTGTATCAGCGGCCTTAATGCAACACCTTCTGCCATTTCTGTTGCTGTGACTGCGATGGGTTCCCGTGAACTCACAGCTGTAAAAGTGGATCCGAATAATGCCAATACGATCTGGATCGGGGCTTCTTTTGGCAGCACCGCTGCTCCGCCCGTGGTGATCAAACTGTCCAATGCCAATACCAGCAGCCCAACCGCTGTGGTAACAGGCTCTGTGGTCACCAGTTCCAATAATAGCATTGCAGCATCTACTAATATTTCTTCTATTGATATAGATCCGGCCAATGCCAATCATATCCTGGTTACTGTTTCCAATTTCGGCGTTACCAGTGTGTTTGAAAGCACTAACGGAGGAGCAAGTTATTCCAGCATCGAAGGAAATTTACCTGATATGCCGGTCCGCTGGGGAATCTTTGCTCCTGCCAATGCCGAGTTAAATGGATCAGGCGGGGGTACCGGAGGCATTATTCTGGCAACAGAGCTGGGTATCTGGACCAGTTCACAGATCAATGGAGCTTCCACCAATTGGATCCCGAATAATAATGGATTGGCCAATGTAAGGGTGGATATGCTACGCTACCGTTCATCTGATAATATGCTGGCGGCGGCTACCCATGGCCGGGGTTTATATACAACGACAATCCCAACCACTGTTACGGGTATCGGCGGGCCACCACCCAATACCAGGGATTTTATCAGGTATATCAGTGCAGATGCAAGTCAATTACTTATCGTAACCGGTGGACTGAATACACGGACAATGAACGTTCAGTTATTTGATATGGCTGGAAAAATGATATATGATAGTCAGAAATCATATGGACAAACCTCGATCCCTGTTTCCGGCCTGCCCCGCGGTATATACCAACTCCGGGTGATCGGTAACAATAATGAACAGTATCACCGGAAATTTATTAAATAGTTCCTTTTTTATTGTAAAGGCGGGTTGCCAATACCATTGGCAACCCGCTTTTTTTTATCTTTGCGCCGCGCATGGGTGTGAAGGAATTGCTGGAACTGTATCAGAACAACCCCCGCCTGTTTCAGCTGGCGGACAGGCTCTCTTTTGCCTCAACCGATCATCCTCCTGTTTTTTATCTGGAAAATCTGCAGGGAAGCGCCTCTCAGTTTGTGGTAGCCGCCGCTTTTTTACATCCGGCCCTGGCGCAGCAAAATCACCTGATCATACTTAACGACCCCGAAGAAGCCGCCTATTTTCATAATACACTGGAGAACCTGACAGAAGCCCTGGACCTTTTTTACTTTCCTTCTTCTTTCAAAAACAGAAAAAATTTCCAGCTGCTCAATTCTTCGCATGTCATGCTTCGGACAGAAGCACTCACCAAACTGGCCACAGGAGGCAATAAGAAAATTATTGTGACCAGTCCGGAAGCCCTTTTTGAAAAAGTAGGATTGCCTGCCACACTTTCTCAGAATATCATTCATATTAAATCCGGTGATACACTGGATACGGCCGCACTTCTGCTTCGGCTGGCTGATTATGGTTTTGAGAGAACAGATTTCGTGTATGAACCCGGGCAGTTCGCCATCCGCGGAGGTATCCTGGATATCTATTCTTATGGAAATGAAAAACCTTACCGGGTTGAATTATTCGGAAATGAAGTGGATTCTATCCGGATCATTGATCCGGAAACACAGCTGAGTGAAAGAAAACTGCTGCAGGTAAGCATCATTCCCAATATGGATGTGCAGTTGAGTAGTGAGGAAAGAATTTCATTGCTCGATTTCATGCCGGAAAATACAGTTGTCTGGATTCAGGATTATGCCATCTGCCGGGAATTACTGGCAGAGAACAGTGGCGAACTCCATGCGTTTTTGGAATTGCAGGAAACCTGGAAAGCAGTTGAAGAATCCGGCACGCATCAGAAAGGAAAAACGAAACAAATTGATGAGCAGGAGGATAAACTGCATAAGAAAACCGTACTGGAATCGGATTTTATAACAGCAGCACAGTTTGAGACAGCTATTGCCAGCAAGAAACTGGTAGGCTTTGGTCCGGATAATAGTTTTCCGGCAACACTTTCTCCCATCATCATCCATCATCAAACCCGGGAACAGCCCGCTTTTAACCGCCAGTTTGAATTGCTGATCCGCGACCTGAAAAACTGGGAAGCCAAACAATTCAGGATTTGCATTTTTGCGGAGAACCCCAAACAGTTAGAAAGACTGCAAAGTATTTTTGATGACCTGAATGCAGGCATCGTGTTTCATCCGGTTGCGAGTTCAATTCATGAGGGATTTATTGATGAAGACCTGCAGGTGGTTTGTTATACCGATCATCAGGTATTTCAACGCTATCATAAATACCGGGTTAAACAGGCGTATAATAAAAATAAAGCCTTAACCCTCCGGACCCTCCGGGAATTGCAACCGGGTGATTTTGTCACGCATATTGATCATGGGGTGGGCGTTTACAGCGGACTGCAGAAAATGGAAGTCAACGGCCGGCTCCAGGAAGCCGTGCGGCTGATTTACAAGGATAGCGATATTCTCTATGTGAATATCAACAGCCTGCATAAAATTGCCAAATACACCGGGAAAGATGGGAGCGTGCCCAAGATCAATAAGCTGGGCAGCGATGTGTGGGCAAAACTGAAAGAAAAAACCAAGAGCAAGGTCAAGGAAATTGCATTTGACCTGATCAAGCTCTATGCAAAAAGAAAAGCACAGCAGGGTTTTGCACATACCCCGGATAATTACATGCAGACAGAACTCGAAGCTTCTTTTATTTACGAGGATACACCGGATCAGAGCAAGGCTACGGCTGATGTAAAAAAAGATATGGAGTCTGCTTCACCCATGGACCGGCTGGTTTGCGGGGATGTGGGCTTCGGAAAAACTGAAGTGGCTATCCGGGCAGCTTTTAAAACCTGCGTAGATGGAAAACAGGCAGCCGTATTAGTGCCTACCACCATCCTCGCTTTTCAGCATTATAAAACTTTCAAAGACCGCTTAAAAGATTTTCCGGTTACCGTTGATTATATCAACCGCTTTAAATCTGCCAAAGAGAAAAAAGAAACACTGAAAAAACTGGAAGAAGGAAAAATTGATATTATCATTGGTACACATGGCTTACTGGGCAAGGAAGTGAAGTTCAAAGACCTCGGTCTGCTGGTGGTGGATGAAGAACAAAAATTTGGCGTGGGGCACAAGGAAAAAATCAAGACCCTGCGCACCACCGTGGATTGTCTGACCCTCACTGCCACTCCCATTCCGCGTACCCTGCAGTTTTCACTGATGGGCGCCCGCGATCTCAGTATCATGAATACGGCACCTCCGAATCGTCAGCCGATTCAGACAGAAGTTCAGGTGTACAATGAAGATTTTATAAGGGAAGCAATTTATTTTGAAACAGAAAGGGGAGGACAGGTATTCTTTATCTATAACCGGATCGCCGGTCTGCCAGAAATGGCTGCCATCATCCAGGCACTTTGTCCGGACCTGAGTATCGGTTATGCCCATGGACAGATGGAAGGACATGAACTGGAAGAAAGAATCCTGGATTTTATTGACAAAAGATATGATGTGCTGGTTTGTACCAATATCGTGGAAAGCGGGGTGGATATTCCCAACGTGAATACGATTATTGTAAACAATGCCCATCAGTTTGGATTGAGTGATCTGCACCAGTTAAGGGGAAGGGTGGGCCGGAGTAACCGGAAAGCATTCTGTTATTTAATGGCACCACCCATGAGCACGCTCCCTAATGATTCCCGGAAAAGACTGCAAACCCTGGAACAGCACAGTGAACTGGGCAGCGGTTTTCAGATTGCCATGCGTGATCTGGATATCCGGGGAGCCGGAAATCTGCTGGGTGGAGAACAAAGCGGTTTCATGGCAGAAATCGGATTTGAGATGTACCAGAAAATTCTGGATGAAGCCATCCGTGAATTGAAAAGAACAGACTTCCGGGATTTGTTCAAGGAAGAAATTGCCCGGCAGGATGATTTTGTACAGGACTGCACCATTGATACGGATCTCGAAATCCTGATTCCTGATGAGTATGTGGAAAGCATCACGGAAAGACTATCGCTCTATCAGCGATTGGATAATTGCGAATCTGAAGAAGAACTGGTGGCCATGCGGCAGGAACTGGCCGATCGTTTCGGGCCCCTGCCACAACCGGTGGAAGATCTGTTTATTACGGTCCGTTGCCGTAAACTGGCCGTTGAACTGGGATTTGAAAAAATGAGTTTAAAGGATCACACTCTTCGCTGTTTCTTTATCAACCGGCCTGACTCTCCATATTTTGAATCAGGCGTTTTCCAGAAAATCATCAGCTTCCTGCAAACAGAAACAAATAAGGGGAAGTTGAAACAAACAGGCAAGCTCTTCCTGCTGGTGGCCGAGGATATGCGGGGTATGGAGCCCATGCATAGACTGCTGAAGCAAATGCATGCCTATTGCCTGGCCGGTAACCGCGTTAATTCCTGAGCCGCAGGCAACTGCGAAGCGTTTTTTTACGTAATTGAAAAGGGGGTTCAACAGCACCACTTATTATCGGTTAATTATAGTATTTTTAAGAACACAACTCGTCTATGAGAATCCATCCAGTTCCCTTGATAGCCTGCCTGTTAGGCTTCTGTCTTTCTGTAAAGGCACAGGACAGCTCCCGCTACACTTTACATTTGAACAGCGGGTCCTTTATCCCCCCCCGTAATATCAACAATGAATTGCCGGCAAAGCTGTCGGTCAGCACAGATAAAACTGCGGGGAAATCATTTGTGATTATTCAATTTAATGAAAAGCCATCACAGGAAATTATCTCAGGATTGAAACAACAGGGAATCTTCTTACATGATTATGTTCCTGATTTTGCATATACCGCCACTATCAGCGGAACGGTGGATATTGCCAGGCTGCAACAGCAGGGGGTAAGATCAATTGTTGCTTTATCTGCTGCACAAAAAATGCAACCCAACCTGGCTGCAGGAAATTTCCCCGCAAGATCACTAAAAGTGGCAGGGGCAGTGGATGTATGGATCAGTTTTCCTGCTTCCTTTACTCATTCTGAAGTAATCAGCACATTACAGCGGCGAAATTTTGAAATCATCTCTGAAGATTTAAAATCCTACCGGATTCTGGCCATACGGGTACCTGTATTACAACTGGGTGAACTGGCCCAGCTTTCCTGTGTGGAATATGTTCAGGCCCCTCCGGGAGAAGATGAACCACTCAGTGCCTTCTGGACTAACTGGGGCAGGGATGGGTTAAGGGTTTCTCAACTCAATGCGCCAGTCAGTCAGGGAGGCAAGAACCTCAAAGGTAGCGGAGTCGTAATCGGTATCGGTGATAGCGGTGATCCGCAATCACATGTGGATTTTACCGGACGGCTCATTTCAAGAGCTGCCGCACCATACTTCAATTTTCCCTATGACCATGGTACCCATGTAACTGGTATTGCAGCAGGAGGCGGTATCGTCAATGAAATCAGAACAGGGTATGCACCGAAGGCACAAATTGTATCACAGGTATTTTCGGGTATTTATATCAATGCGCCCACTTATGTATCGGAATACGGTATGGTATTAACCAATAACTCTTATGGTAATATTGTAAACGATTGCTCCAATTTCGGAGTCTATGATCTTTTATCTAGAACACTCGATCAGCAGGCTTATGATCTGCCTGAATTGCAACATATGTTTTCCGCAGGGAATAGCGGCTGGTCGGTTTGTGCACCTTATCCCGATAGTTTCAGAACCGTACTGGGCATGCATCAATCAGCCAAGAATGTATTGACCGTAGGGAATGCCAAACCCAGTGATATGGAAATTTTTTCCAGGTCCAGCCGGGGCCCTGCCCGCGACGGAAGGCTGAAACCGGAAATCACCGGGATCGGTTCCTTTATCACGTCCACAGGTCCTTATATTACCTATTATTTTGAGAATACAGGTACCAGTATGTCATCACCTGCCATTGCAGGTGGAATGGCACTGCTGGTGGAGAAATACCGTTTAATGCATGCGGGTGCCAATCCTAAAAACGGATTATTGAAAGCCCTGGTATGTAATAGCGGGGATGATTGGGGAAGACCCGGTCCTGATTTTTCATTCGGATATGGGATTGCTAATTTCTGGAGAGCAGTCCAGGTGCTGGAAAGTAATCAGTACAGTACAGGCACGATTACACCTGGACCTGCTCAAACTATAAGTGTCAATGTGCCTTCAGGAACAGCAGAATTAAAGGTTATGTTGTACTGGAATGATCCTGCCGCTGCACCAGTAGTGAGCCAAACCCTGGTGAATAATCTCGATCTGCAGGTGATTACCCCATCTGCAGCTACTGTACTTCCATTTGTACTGGACACGACACCGGCCCTGGTAAAAAATCCTGCCGTTACAGGCGTGGATAATATTAATAATATTGAGCAGGTGGTGATTAAAAACCCTGCAGCCGGAGCCTATATCATCCGGATCATTCCCACCGCCATCAATGTCAATCCTTCCCAGGAATACCATGTCGTGTACGATTTAGTACCCACTGAAACCAAGCTGATCACTCCGATGGGTGGTGAAACCTACCAACAAGGAGAGAATGTAATTGTCAGATGGGATGCTTATGGCACGCCTGAAAATGAATTTACCCTGGAATTCTCCAGTGATAATGGGTCTAACTGGACAGTGGTCAGGAACAATATTTCCTCCGACCGCAGGCATTATCTTTATGCCACGCCTACTGTTGAGTGGTGGATTGTTCCCTCAATAACAACAGACCAGGCCCTGATGCGTATTACACGCAATGGTACCGGACAGGTCAGTACCAGTCTGCCCTTTGTGATCCACGATACTTTATTTACAACATTGGCGGCCAATCAGTGTGAGGGATACATGACGATCAACTGGACGGCTGTCACTGGTGCAACAGGATATGAAGTAATGATGCTACAAGGGACAGAAATGGTCACGATTGCCACGGTTTCCTCCGGCACACTCAGTTATACCGTTGGGGGGTTGAATAAGGATTCAGTGTACTGGATGACGGCCAGACCATTGATCGGCACCAGTAATAGTCCGGGCAGAAGAGGTATTGCAGTATCCCGCCAACCCAATGGAGGCAGCTGCACAGGACCGCTTACTTTCAATGATGGCGATATTAAAATAGATGCCATCCTCTCTCCGTTGCGTTCCGGGCGTTTACTCACTTCCACGGCATTGGGTAGTAGTGTGCCCGTTTCTGTCCGGATCAAAAACCTTGACGATGCAGCGACTACCGGAAATATTCTGGTCAGCTATCAGGTTAATGCAGGACCGGTTGTTTCAGAAATAATTACTAACCCGGCCATCGCAGCAGGAGCGACTTATGTACACAACTTTGCCGGTGCCAATAATCTGGATCTTTCAGCTGCAGGCACTTATTCAATTGTATTCACCGCTACGCCTCAGGCCCTTGCTGATCCTTTTCCCGCGAATAACACAGTGACACAGGTATATAAACAATTACCCAATGACCTGATCAGCGGAATTGATTTTCCGGCCAGTCCGTATATAGATAATTTTGACCTGGTACCGGTACAATCATTCACCAATGATCAGATAGGTTTAACCGGACTCGATCGTTATGATTTCGTCAACAGTAATGATACCGGGCGCATCCGTAGTTTTATCAATAATGGTATTGCCCGCAGTGGTAACAGGGCACTCACGATGGATGGATGGCATTATTATCAGCCAGGGGTTAATGATTCACTGACTGCAACATTTAATTTATCGGGATATGATGCCAATACCGACGAGATCCGGCTGGATTTCTGGTACAAAAACCACCGGCAGATCAATTCAGCTACCAACCGGGTCTGGATACGCGGAGATGATACAAAGGATTGGGTGGAAGTATATAACCTTTATAGTAACCAGAATCCATCAACGGCATCTTATAAATTCACAGGTAGTATTGAACTGAGTGACCTCCTGCGGAATGCAACACCCACTGCACAGAATTTTTCCACCAGTTTCCAGATCAGATGGGGAACATTTGCTCAAATGATGGCCGCAGATAATTTTTCCGGAGCCGGATATACTTTTGATGATATCCGTATTTATAAAGTAACGGATGATATGGCTATGCTGAGTATTGATACGCCCTATGTCAATAACTGCGGACTCAGCAGCAGCACCCCGATCAGGGTTTCTGTCAGAAATACACGCAGTACCAACGTCAATACTGTACCGGTCAGGTACCGGGTGAATGGCGGTGCCTGGATTACTGAAAATGTGCCCCTGATACCGGCAGATGATACTGTACAATATACATTCAGTGCTACATATGATATGTCTGCTGCCGGGGACTACCTGATCGAAACACAGGTTTTATATGCTTCTGATAGTTATGATGTGAACGATACCACCAGTATCCGGATTAAAAATGTATCACTGTATACAGTAACCAATACATCACCTTACCTGCAGGATTTTGAATCAGGAAATGGCAGCTGGTATGTGCTGGAGGCAACCAGCAGCTGGGAATACGGGACCCCGGCTTCCTATAAAATCAAAAGAGCAGCCAGTGGTACCAAGGCATGGAAAACGAGTCTGGCTGGAAATTACAGGGATTATGAATATGGGTTCCTCTATTCGCCATGCTTTAACGTGTCGGCAGTAACCAATCCCACGCTGAGTTTCAGTGTGGCCCTTGATATTGAAGACTGTGGCGCCAGTATTTGCGACGGGGCTTATGTTGAATATTCTTTGGATGGAAAAACATGGGCAAGGCTGGGTGCCAATGGTCAGGGTACCAACTGGTATAATAAAAACTATGCTTCCAATAATATGTGGAGTGCACAGAATTATGATCGCTGGCATGTGGCTACTATTCCTTTGAGTGTGATTCCCGTTCCCGTTGCGCAAATGACACAGTTAAGATTCAGGTTTGCGGTTTTTTCTGACCCTGAAGTGAACCGGGAAGGAATGGCAGTAGATGATATCCATATTTACAGTAATCCTTATGGTATCTATGATCAGACCGGTACCAGTCCGCTGGTCAATCAGGCTGCTGTTAGCGGAACCAATTGGATTGATTTTGTGGAGAGTGGCACGGGTAAACTCATTGCCTCTGTAAACCCCAATGGACAAAACATGGGAAGCACGGATGTTCAATCCTATGTTTTTACCGGCCCGGTGAGAACCAATAGTCTTCAGTATTATCACAACCGGAATATCACGATTAAACCGGCTACTGTCAGCCTTGCTGATTCCGCCACGGTACGTTTTTATTTCCTGGATTCCGAAACAGAAACCCTGATCAATGCCACCGGTTGTGCAGTATGTACAAAACCAGCCATGGCCTATGAACTGGGTGTAACCAAGTACAGTGATCCCAATGATAATAATGAAGATGGGACACTGGCGAATAACTCCGGCGGATTGTATTCTTTTATCGTTCCTGCTAAGGTCAGACTGGTACCCTTTGATAAAGGCTATTATGCTGAATTCAAAGTGAAAGAGTTTTCAGAATTCTGGCTCAATAACGGCTGGCTGAACGGCATTACCCCGCTGCCTTTAAAACTGATTTCATTTACGGCCCGTAAACAAAACAGCCGGGATGTATTACTGGAATGGGTCACTGCTGAAGAAGCTGAAGTTGATCGCTTTGAAGTGGAACTCTCAAACGGAAATTCGGCATTTGCTTCGGGTCGCTTTGATCGGATCGGAACTGTACACAGCGCCGGAAACAGTATGGGAGAACAGCGGTATCAGTTGCTGGATAACGAACCCGGAAAATCAGGAATCCGGTATTACCGCTTAAAGATTATTGATAAAGATGGGACGGTCCGCTATTCTGCGGTGAGACCCGTTGTGTTCAGCGATGAAGTAAAATGGCAGGTTTATCCCAATCCGACCAATGGATTACTAAGTCTGGTGATGCAAGGCAATGATGGCGAAACCGCCACCATTAAATTATATGATGCTTCCGGAAGGGTGATTAAGCAACAAACACAGACTACCACAGGTTTCGTTCAGAAAGTCTGGATTGATCTGGGTGATAAAAATATTCCGGCCGGACTTTACCTGCTGGAAGTCACTATCAATGACCGGAACCAGGTGTTCCGGGTGATGAAGCAATAAAAAACCCCTTCTGTGGGGAAGGGGTCATTCAGTTTGCTCAGCATTTTACCAGCCTTGTTTGGCAACACCATCTTTGATGGCAGCCAGTGCTTTCGCTTCTCCCATCAGGGTGGTCAGTTTATTTCCTTTGCCATCATGGCCCTGGGCCATATAGGCGCCTTTAGCGGTTTTGGTAATCACGGCATCCAGCATTTCAACTCCCTTCTCTTTGGTCTTTACATTGTAGGCTGTAATCTTTTCAGACATAGTTAACGGTTTAGTGTTAGTAAAGGCTGAAATTACGTCATCCTGCCCTGAAACAGCCGTTAAAATTGCCAACCAGGTAAAAAAAATCCCGCCAAAACGGGATTAAAGTATTAAAATTCAATTAGTTAGATTAAATATCCAGCTTGGCATATTTGGCGTGACTTTCGATAAATTCCCTTCTGGGAGCCACTTCATCACCCATCAGCATGCTAAAAACACGGTCTGCCTCAGCTGCACTTTCAATGGTAACCAGCTTAAGGGTACGCGTGGCAGGGTTCATGGTGGTGTCCCAAAGTTGCTCGGCATTCATCTCTCCCAAACCCTTGTAGCGTTGAATATTGACTGATTCTTCTTTTCCGGCACCGATTTTTTCCACCCAGGCTTTCCGCTGGGCTTCATTCCAGGCATAAGCCTGTTCCTTTCCTTTTTTCACCAAATAAAGTGGTGGTTGAGCAATATAAAGGTATCCCTGCTCTACCAGTTCGGTCATATACCTGTAAATAAATGTGAGAATCAGGGTGGCAATATGTGATCCGTCCACATCGGCATCGGTCATGATGATAAGCTTATGATACCGGAGTTTGCTCAGGTCAAGCGCCTTGGGGTCTTCCGGGGTACCGATTTTTACTCCCAAAGCGGTAAACATATTGCGGATCTCTTCATTATCATAGATTCTGTGCTCCATGGCTTTTTCCACGTTCAGGATCTTACCCCTCAATGGGAGGATGGCCTGGAAGCTGCGGTCCCGGCCCTGTTTGGCCGTACCGCCAGCCGAATCACCCTCGACCAGGAACAGTTCGCAGCGTTCAGGATCCCGGTCAGAACAATCGGCGAGTTTACCGGGTAAACCACCTCCTGATAAAACCGTTTTACGTTGTACATTTTCCCTTGCTTTACGGGCGGCAATACGGGCCTGGGCAGAGAGGATTACTTTCTGAACAATGTTCTTGGCTTCTTTCGGATTTTCCTCCAGATAGGCGGATAATATTTTGGAAACCGTGCTGTCCACCACACCCATTACTTCATTATTACCGAGCTTGGTTTTTGTTTGTCCTTCAAACTGCGGCTCCGGGACTTTCACAGAAATGATGGCACTCAGTCCTTCCCTGAAATCCTCACCTTCAATTTCAACCTTGGCTCTTTCAAACAAGCCATTCTGATCGCCGTAGTTTTTAAATACCCGGGTAAGGGCTCTTCTGAAACCGGCCACATGGGTACCGCCTTCAATGGTATTGATATTATTGACGTAAGAATATAAGTGTTCGTTATAGCTGTCATTATACAGCAGGGATACTTCCACAGCTACATTGGTGGCTTCATCCCTTCCTTCAAAAAACAGGGGTTTTGGAATCAGTGGATTCCGGCCTGCATTCCGGTCCAGCATCTCCACAAATTCGATGATACCGCCTTCGCTGTAAAAACTGCAGCTGTAATTTTCTCCGTTTTCGTCTTTCTCCCGGAGGTCATTCAGCGTAATGCGGATACCCCGGTTCAGATAGGCCAGTTCCCTAAGACGGCTTTCCAGGATTTCCCGGTTATAAACGGAAACGATAAAGATGGAATAGTCGGGCCAGAAATGAACCCGGGTTCCTCTTTTTTCAGTGGTGCCGATTTCTCTTACCGGATACTGGGGAACTCCAATGGCATATTCCTGTTCAAATACTTTTCCTTCCCGGTTCACGGTTACATGCAGTTTGCTGCTGAGTGCATTCACGCAGCTGACACCCACACCATGTAATCCACCGGAAACTTTATAGGATCCTTTATCGAATTTACCACCGGCATGAAGAACGGTCATGACCACTTCAAGGGCAGAGCGGTTTTCCTTGGTATGCATCCCGGTGGGGATACCACGGCCATCATCTTCCACGGAAATGGAATTATCCTCATGAATGGATACGTTGATATTCTTGCAATATCCGGCCAGCGCCTCATCAATGGAATTATCCACCACTTCGTAAACCAGGTGGTGTAATCCCTTTACACCGATATCACCGATATACATCGCAGGCCGTTTACGTACGGCTTCCAAACCTTCTAAAACCTGGATACTGTCCGCACCATAACTGGCAGGTTGTGCGATTGTTTTTTCTGGGGTTTCTGTACTCATAATTTAGCTGAAAATCACCGTGAAATTTGGGGTAAAAAAATAACTCACAAATGTACTGAAATAGCGCGGCGCTACCCGTTATTTGAAGTCTTTTTTTACACGGAAAAGGGTATGTTTTTCACAATGAAAAATGCCCCGGAAAGGGGCATTAAAAAATTAAAGGAAGGGGCTTTTTCAGCGTTTCACAATCTGGGCTACCAGATCACCCTCGGCACATACCTTATTGCCCACATATGCGGTACCCCTCATTTCGCAAATGCCCCGGCGGATGGGTGCCGAAAGCTCCATTTTCAGGATCAGGGTATCGCCGGGCCTGACCATATGTTTGAATTTGCAGTTATCAATTTTGATGAAATAAGTGTCGTACTGACCACCACCGCTGAGGTTAATGGCCAGAATACCGCCGCATTGGGCCAGGGCTTCAATCTGCAATACTCCGGGCATAACCGGGTTTCCCGGAAAATGACCCTGGAAGAACCATTCGTTGAAAGTCACATTCTTGATCCCGACAATATGGGTATCGCTGAGTTCAATGATTTTATCCACTAAAGCAAATGGAAAACGGTGGGGCAGGGTTTTTTCGATGTATTGCTGATCGTAAACAGGCGGTTGATTCGGATTGTAAACAGGAACCCCCTTGGTATGTTTATTCTTCTTGATATACTGTTTGATCTTTTTGGCAAACTCCACATTGGTACTATGCCCCGGGCGGTTAGCAATGATCCTTCCCTTGATCGGATAACCAATCAGGGCCAGATCACCCACTACATCCAGGAGTTTGTGCCGGGCCGGCTCATTGGGGAAACGCAGTTCCAGGTTATTCAGGTACCCTTCGCTCTTGACCTCAATCTTTTCTTTCCGGAATATTTTTTTCAGCCGGTCCATCTCGGCATCGTCCACAGGTTTATCAACAATCACGATGGCATTGTTCAGGTCACCCCCTTTGATCAGGTTATGATCCAGCAGCATCTCCAGCTCATGCAGAAAGCAAAAGGTACGGCAGGAGGCTATTTCCTCCTTAAAGTCGCGCAGGTGTTTCAGTCCGGCGTGCTGGGTACCCAGTACCGGAGAGTTGAAATCAATCAGGGTGGTTACCTGGTATTCAACAGATGGCATGGCCACCATCTCCACCCTTTTCTTTTCGTCGTAGTAATAAATATTTTCATCAATACTGTACCAGACCTTGGCAGCATCCTGTTCCTCCACCCCGGCTTCTTCAATCAGTTCCACAAAGGGTTGGGAACTTCCATCCATGATGGGCATTTCTGGTCCGTTGATTTCCAGCAGACAATTATCCACGCCCATTCCCACCAGGGCAGCCAGTACATGCTCCACCGTACTTACTTTAACCCCGTTGGACTCCAGGGTGGTGCCCCGGCTTACATCAGTAACAAGATCACAATCGGCCTTAATTACCGGTTGACTCGGGAGATCGATCCGTTGAAACTGAAATCCAAAACCCGGGGCCGCAGGTTTCAGGGTCAGGTCGGCCATAACACCCGTATGCAGCCCTGTACCGGAAATGCTGACAGCTTGTTTCAGGGTATGCTGTTTATCTGGATTGAAACCGGTTGACATAATACCCGAAATATAGTGTTTATTTTCTGCAGATTTTATCATCGCGCAAAGATATGGCAAATGAGTTTGGAGGGGGCTGATTGGCTGCCGATTATCATGTTATCCGCTGCGGAATATCATAGCAATTTGCTGGTACAGGGGGCTACCTTGAGGTTGGACAACTATTTTAATCACCAAAACAGTCGTTATGAAAAAATACTTTATTCCCCTGCTTTTTATTGCGGTTTCAGTCCAGGGGCAATCCTGGACCAAACAGTATGATTTTGTGGATGACTGCGTTTGCGGACTGGCCAAAGTGAGTAAGAATGATAAATTCGGTTTCGTGAATCAGGAAGGTAAACTGATCGTGCCTCTGGAATATGATGAAGCACTGGCTTTCAGCGAAGGACTGGCAGCCGTTAAGAAAGGAAACCGATGGGGTTATCTTGACAGTACCGGTAAACTGATTACAGAATTAAAATTCGAGGATGCGGCTTCTTTTCATGAAGGAATGGCTGCTGTTAAAAAAGACGGTAAGTATGGTTTTATGGGAAATGATGGCAACATGCTTATTCCTTTTGAATTTGCCATGGCTGGCAGATTTTCTGAAGGTTTGGCAGCTGTTGAAAATAGTAAAGAGCTCTGGGGTTATATAGATGTAAAAGGTAAACTGGTGATTGGTTATGCTTATAATTTCGCAGATACATTCACTGAAGGAATTGCCAGGGTAATGAAGGCAGGAACAATGAAGAATATTGACAGGGCAGGGAAGGAAGTGAAGGAATGAGTCGGGAGTCAGGAGTCAAGAGTCGGGAGTCAAGGCAAGGGCCATGACTTTGTCACCCTGAGCTTGTCGAAGGGAGGCAGTCGTCAGTCAGCAGTTAGCAGTCGACAGCCCGGTCATGACGATGAAGGAAGGATAAAACGAATGGGGTGTAAAGGACTGGTTATACTTTTTCAGAAAGCAGTTGTTTGACCAGGGCTTCCAGTTCTTTCACCCTTTTTTCCAGTTCGGGTAATTTACGGGCAGCAGCCTGACTGCGGAGGGCAGCCGTATAATCGTAAGCCGGTGAACCGGTAACAGCCTTACCTGCTTCAATGGATTTGCTGACTCCGCTCTGTGCATTTACTTTAGCGCCATCTCCAAGCTGAATATGTCCTACAATACCAGCCTGCCCACCAATCATTACTCCATTGCCGATCTTGGTACTGCCACTGATGCCAGCCTGTGCTGCAATAACGGTACTATGCCCCACTTCAACATTATGAGCTACCTGGATCAGGTTGTCCAGTTTCGCACCACTTTTAATTAAGGTAGATCCGATCGTGGCCCGGTCAATCGTAGCATTGGCACCAATTTCAACCTGATCACCGATCACCACGTTACCGATCTGGGGAACTTTTTTAAAACTGCCATCGGCCTGCGGGGCAAATCCAAATCCATCACTCCCGATCACCGTACCGGCATGAATGATCACCTGATTGCCGATCTGGGTATCATGATAAATCTTAACACCCGGATGAATGATGCAATGATCACCAACCGTTGTATTATTCCCTATGAAAACATGGGGATAGATTTTACAGTTCTTTCCCAGTTTTACATTTTCTCCGAGATAGGCAAAGGCGCCGATAAAAACATTGTCACCATAGCTGGCGCTACCGGCAATAAAAGATGGTTGCTGAATCCCGGACAGCTGTTGCTGCATAATTTCCTGGTATTTTCCCAGCAGGGTGGCAAATGCCGTATAAGCATCCGCAACACGGATCAGCGTGGTATTTACAGGCTGTTTCAGCTCAAATGATTCGTTGATGATCACAATGGATGCGGAAGTGGTGTACAGGAATTCCTCATACTTGGGATTGGCCAGGAAACTGAGCTGGCCCTGGCCGGCTTCTTCAATTTTTCCAAAAGAAGAAACGCTGACCTGACTGTCGCCTTCCACCCTGCCATTTACGATCTGGGCGATTTGTGCTGCTGGAAATTGCATAGTTGTTTGTTTCTGATTCAATGCCCGCTGAAAGTCCTTTGCTGCATCAAATCCGCTGGTAACAAATGTAATATTTTTTAACAGTGTCCTTCAGGTTATGCTGCACAAGGGCATTATCCACCTCAGAAATATCCCGGATACTTCCGTCCTTGAACAGGATATTGATCCGTTCATCACCCGGATCATAGGTGGTATTACTGGCCTCGCCAGTAAATACAAAATATTCAGCTTCTTCTTCGCGTATGCCCATTGCCGTGGCAACTGCTTTTCTTTTTTCCTGAACATCTGAAGGATTAAAAGGAGCGGCCTGCAGTTTTACTTTCAGCAATTTTCGTTCCACTAATGCTCTGCATAATCCGGAAAGAACCCGGTCCTCATGTAATTGCCAATACTTGATAGCGCCCATCAGGTCATGATCATCCAGTTGACAAAATTCAAAAAGCCATTGCTGCACTCCGGCCTGCATTTTTTCACCCCTTTCCAGAAAAATATTCAGGAAAGGCGAGGGGGCTTTGGCTTTTACTTCCACCGCACGCTGTAAAACTTTCTGCAGCATTTTTTCAGCACAGATTACTGTTTTGTGGAGATAAACCTGCCAGTACATCAGGCGGCGGCTGATCAGGAATTTTTCGATGGAGTAGATGGCTTTTTCTTCCACCATCAGCTGTCCATTTTTTACAGCCAGCATTTTCAGGATGCGGTCATAACCAATTACACCTTCTGCCACACCGGTAAAAAAACTGTCGCGGTTGAGATAATCCATTCGGTCCACATCCAGTTGTCCGGATACCAGCTGATGCAGGAATTGTTTTTCATAGTTCCCGGTAAAAATGGCAATGGCTGTGTCCAGCTGTCCACCAAATTCCAGATTCAGCTGTTGCATCAATAACAAGGATATTTCTTCGTGATGCACATCTTTAATCAATTCCTGTTCCAGCGCATGTGAAAAAGGGCCATGACCCAGGTCGTGTAACAGGATGGCTATTTTGGCACCCAGTTCTTCTTCGTTGGAAATAATCACTCCCTTGCTTTTTAATTCTGTCAGCGCAATACACATCAGGTGATAGGCACCCAGTGAGTGATGGAGACGGGAATGTACAGCACCGGGATATACCAGGTGAGCAAATGCCATCTGGTGAATATTCCGCAGGCGCTGGTACACCGGATGAGAAACAATATCAAGGATCAGCGGGTGATCAATGGTAATAAAACCATAGACCGGATCGTTGATGATTTTGCGGACAGCGCTCATTGTTGAAATTGTGTTAAATAATGAACCGGAACTATGAATATAGCCCGTATTCCGGGTCAGTGATTATTTTTAAAACCTGGTAAGATTAACTGCAAATATTACACTTTTAGTGCTATTTGCCGGGACTGGTTTCAGGCTCCGGGCACAAAGTAAGGATTCGTTGCCGGTGATGGGTCTGCCTGTTTTTGATCACTCACGTTACCGGCATACCGGTATTATCACCGGATTTCATATACAGCATAGCCTGCACAATGATGTAATTACACTGCGCTACATGGAGCTGGGTGTGGCAAGAACGATTCATCAGCATGGCCGGCATGGTCCGGTATCAACGGGGATTTATTTTGGAGAAGAGATATATCCCGGATCGCAACCCGTTTTTGGTACCAAGGCGGGTATATTTACGCATTACCTGATTGATCTGGGATTTGCAGCCGTTTTCTATACTGATTTTAAATACGGTAACTTTAAACTTCGTCCGGAAATGGGAATAGGGATGGGTAATTTCCGGACGGTAATTGGGTTTAATATTCCCACCATCCGCAACCGTGATTTTCACCGGCTGCAAAAAAATTACGGACAGATCAGTTTACAGTATTGCTGGCCGGTTAAAAAAACAAGAATAGGAACAGAACGGAGTATTTTTAAAGACCTGATTAAAAAGAAAACAGCATGGCAGTAGCAAAGATTATCTGGGTAGATGATGAAATTGAAAGTTTACAGTCACAGAAAATGTTTCTGGAGAATAAAGGGTATGAGGTGCAAACCTTTACCAATGGTTTCGATGCCATTGATTATGTAAAAGAAAACCTGGTGGATGTGGTGCTGATTGATGAGTCAATGCCCGGTATCACCGGATTGGAAACACTGGCCAAGATCAAAGAAATCAATCAGTCGCTCCCGGTGGTATTGATCACTAAAAATGAAACGGAAAACCTGATGGATGAAGCCATCGGCTCACAGATCAGCGATTACCTGATCAAGCCGGTAAATCCCAATCAGGTCTGGCTGAGCCTGAAAAAAATCATTGACAATAAACGATTGGTGGCTGAAAAAACAACGACGGCCTATCAGCAGCAGTTTCGAAACCTCTTCATGGCCCTGAACAGTAATCCGGATTATAATGAATGGATGGATATTTACCGGAAGCTGGTGTACTGGGAACTGGAGATGCAGAAAAGCGACAGCCCGGAAATGCAGGAGGTTTTACAAAGTCAGAAAGGAGAAGCGAATACCGAGTTTTTCAAATTTGTTTCCAGAAATTATGCCAGCTGGGTCAATCCCAAAAGTGTGGATGGCCCTGTGATGAGTCATAGCCTTTTTAAATTCAAAGTGCTGCCCCATGTGGAAAAGGGGAATCCGCTTTTCTTTGTGTTGATTGATAATCTCCGCTTTGATCAATGGAAGGCGATACAACCCATATTCGCGGAGAGCTTCCGGATACTGGAGGAGGATAGTTTTTACAGCATACTCCCTACGGCTACCCAGTATGCACGTAATGCGATTTTCTCGGGTTTATTGCCGGTGGATATTGAAAAACAATTTCCCGCGCAATGGAAAAATGATGATGAACAGGGTGGAAAAAATCTTCATGAAGAGGAATTTTTCCGTGCCCAGTTAAAACGACTGGGGAAAAGTGACCTGAAAGTATCTTATACCAAAGTGGTGAATAACCAGGCCGGACTTGACCTGGTCAACAATATCCATAACCTGCTTAATAATGATCTCAATGTGATTGTCTACAATTTTGTGGATATGCTGAGTCATGCCCGTACGGAAATGGAAGTATTGAAAGAACTGGCCGGAGATGAAATGAGTTACCGCAGCATCACTGCCAGCTGGTTCGAGCACTCACCTCTGCACCAGGCACTCAAGAAAATTGCTGATAAAAATATCCGGGTGGTACTGGCCACCGATCATGGCAGTGTAAGGGTAAAAAATCCCTGTAAGGTGGTGGGAGATAAACAAACCACCACCAACCTGCGCTATAAACATGGCCGTAATTTAAATTATGAAGCCAAAGAAGTTCTGGCCTTCCGTGATCCCAGAGAAGCGGGGTTGCCGGTACCTACGGTCAACTCCTCTTATATTTTTGCCAAAGAAGATGGATTTCTTTGTTATCCCAATAACTATAATCACTACGTTAATTATTACCGCAACACATTCCAGCATGGCGGTGTGAGTCTGGAAGAAATGATTGTGCCGGTGATAAAGATGCAGAGCAAATAGGCGAGTGGTGAGTGGGGGAGTGGCTAGTGGGAAGAAGTCGGAAAGTCCGGAAGTCCGAAAGTCCGGAAGAAGGGCCTTTGTTATTTCATCATTCTGATATCATTTGATCGGCTGTTCTTATTTCGGTGAGAGGGAGGGGATTATTTTGAGTGTTGAATTTTTAATTTTGTATTTACCAGCGGTTCTCAAAGTGGCTCTCGACTCTCGACTGCCGACTCTCGACTGCTGACTGCCGACTGCCGACTGTCTCACTTCTTCTTCAAAATAATCTGTTCCGCCACCATCGCATACATCCGGTTAAAGAAATCACGGATAGCCGGGTATTGTTCCGGATCAAAGAGAGGTTCCAGCACTTCGGTGATATTTGTAAAATAAATAGTGTTATTTACGATTCTGATGGTCCTTGTAAAAATGATGGAAGAATCTGCCATCCGTAGTTTCACATTTTTTGGTTGAAAGTCTACCTGGTAATTTGGCGGCAGGGTAATAGACATGGAAGTCAGCAGGTACTGACGGCTGTTAAAATCAATGGAGAAGCGGCGGGCTGAATCTGTGAAAGGGTTTTTCCTGAAGCTGGTAAGAAAGAAGGGATCCAGAAAAATAAAATCGCCCGACGAAGATGGCTCATGTGTAAATACAAAAGATTCACTCAGGGGAGCCATTTCGTCTTCCTTATCGGCCACAACCAAACTGTCGATTTTAAGTTCCGTAAAATCTTTTTTAATGAATTCTCTTTCTTCTGCTTTTTCTCCGCCTTTTGTTTTATCGTTTTCCAGTATCCGTTGTTGTTTGGAATGATCAAAGTAACTGGTATTGGCACTGCCAACGATCCGGCCATCCTCCGTTAAGGAAGAATTGATATAAAGAATGGTCTTTAGCAGCGGTCTGGAGTCGCTGACTAAAAACCAATGAGCGTTAGCGGTATCCAGACTAAACGCATATCGGTTCAGGATATTGGCAGGTGGGATCTGCCAGGATTGATATTGCTGTGTGCCATCCAACAGGTAGGTTTTTGAAGAGTCTTTAATCAGAATGTCAACAGCATTAAACTGGCTGAAGGAATAAAAATTTTCATCGGCTCTTCCGTTATCACGTGTGCTGGCCAGCACAGGATAGCCGGGGATGCCTGATTGCTGAAGCAGATTGAGCAACAATAGATTGATGTCTGCACTATTACCCGATTTCTCTTTCCAGGCATCAGCGAGGTTCCCGGGATAAAAAGTTTGCATTTCATCCCACTTGACCTGCTTTCTGATTTGCTGGTAGAGATAATTTATTTTTTCATCCCGGCTTTTCATTTTTTTGGCTGTATCAATCAATGGCTCGGTGCCTGGAATCAGTTTGCTTATCTGTTTTCCGAAGTCTGCAGCATTCATTAATATCCGTGCATATCGTTTCCATCTGCTTTCACCTTTTAGCAGCACTTCTTCCGGCAGATTCGACTGTACGGCAAATTCAACTCTTTGCAGATTATCTGCCACTGAGGTCATCATTTTTTCGGGTTTGAAAGCAGGAACATGCAGAAGTGAATACTCTCTGACGAGGGAAGGGGCATAAAAAGCGCCACCACCTTCTTCTTTGGTATTGACTATAATTGAATCAACCCCCATGAGCCGGTTCTCCACACGGATATTGTAAGGAATCGTGAGTTTAAAAAGGGATAATTGGGTGGGAATTATATCCTGAAAAAACCAGGGATCCAGATAAAGGGAATTCTTTTCTGTTAATTCATATTGGTATTCAATGACAGCTCCGGCTTTCAGGTTCGGGAAAGTGAAACTTATTTTTTTAAAGGCATTATTCTGATTGTTTCGGAAAATCTGATTTTTGTCTACTTTTTCCGTGATGATATTGCCCTTCTCATCCTGATAATGGATATAGGCGTTCATGTCGGATAATTTGGTGCCTTTGATCCGGCTGATATAGGGGATGGAAATACTGGCATGTTCAAAACCACGGGGATTAAAAATTTTGATTTTGACCCTTCTCGTCGTTTTCATCTTAAATCCAAAATCAATGATCAGTTCTTTTTCCTGGTAATCCAGTAGTTTCATTGCATTGGCCGACGGATCAAAGGAACAGGTTTTCATTTCCAGTTCTTCCCGGATGGGTTGGCCAAAAGCCGGCAGGGTCTTTTGACCATGCAGGGAGATGGCAGAAATCAGGCATATAACGGGCCAAAACAGAAACCTTTTCAATAGCAGTTTTGCATTCAATTTAAAAAAAAATCAGAAAAAAACCTCAGTGCGTAAATGAAGATGTGGTAGGATCTGACGGGATGAATTATTTTGAATGTTGTATTTACCAATAGTTCTTGATATGACTACCGACTCTCGACTGCCAACTGCCAACTGCCTACTGCCTACTGCCCACTGAACCGTGTATCGCTTGTGGATAACCAATCCCTCTCTTTTCACCAACCACCCCCTTATTATTTTAATTTTGAGCGTCAAATGTCAATTACCGAAGCTGCCGACTGATCGGAGGTTTTTTGGTTCTTGATTTTTGTCCCTTTTTTGTTTCTTTTTTGGTTTCTTGATATTTGTTTCTTGTAATTTTCTCAGTTATGAAGTATACACAAACGACCCTTGATAAATTAGAAGATATTCCAAAGGAAGCCGGCTATGTATTGCGGTACGAAAGGGGCACTTTCCAAAGCGGGTATTGTATATTGGAACAAAAGAAAGTGGTGGTATTGAATAAATTCCTGCAAACAGAAGGACGCATCAATACCCTCCTGGAGCTGATTCCCCAGCTGGAAATCCATACAGAAGTCCTCTCCGGAGAATCTCAGAAATTATATGCAGATGTACTGGCCGCCCGTCTCAAACTGGCTGAAGACGCAAAATAAGAGCTGCTGCAGGTTAATTTGGTTGACTGATAAACCTGTTAACTTTACGTCGTGACCTGCCCCCCACTTACTATTACTTTTCTTGGAACCGGTACCAGCAGCGGCGTACCCATGATCGGCTGCGATTGTGCAGTTTGTACATCAACAGATCCAAAAGATAACCGCCTTCGCTCCAGTATTCTGGTAGAATCAGCCAATACCAGTCTGGTAGTGGATACCGGTCCCGATTTCAGGTACCAGATGCTCCGGCAAAAAGTTAAAAAGCTGGATGCGGTACTGTTCACTCACCCTCATAAAGATCATATGGCCGGACTGGATGATATCCGGGCCTTTAATTTCTTCACTAAAAAGCCCATTGATATTTATGCCGACTCCTTAACAGAAGAAGCAGTACGCCGCGATTTTTATTATGCCTTCACCGATACCAAGTACCCGGGTATCCCCGAACTCAATCTGAATACCATCTCAACGGAACCATTTATGGTGGGTGATATTCCCGTTATTCCCATCCAGGTCTGGCACCTGAAAATGCCGGTCATGGGTTTTCGTTTCGGCTCCTTTACTTATATCACCGATGCCAACCGGATTGAAGAAAACGAGAAGAATAAAATCCGCGGCAGTGAAATCCTGGTGCTGAATGCCCTGCGACGGCAAAAACATATTTCACATTTTTCACTGGGAGAAGCCATTGATCTGGTGGAGGAGCTGCAGATTCCGGAAGCCTATTTCACCCATTTATCTCACCAGATGGGGTTACATGCTGAAATCGAATCCGAATTACCAGAGCAGATCCACCTGGCCTGGGACGGATTGAACCTGGAGACTGGGTCTTAAAAAAACATTAAGCTAACAGTTGTTAGTGTCAAAAAAATTCCCCTACTTTGCATTGCCTCTGATGCTTGCTTGCTATTCCCGATAGAGGTTCAAGACTGTGCCACCCCTTGTAGGAGTGGCACAGTTATTACAGAAACCCCCAACAAGGAAATTTATGAATTTTCAATCGTCTGAAATAACCCAACAGGTGGCCCAAACTGCCCGTGATTTTGCCCGTCAGCAGATCAGGCCTTATGTAATGGATTGGGATGAAAGCCAGGAATTTCCGGTCAGGGTTTTCAGGGAAATGGGAAAGCTGGGACTGATGGGTGTATTGGTTCCAGAGGAATACGGAGGCGCCAACCTTACCTATTTTGAATATAAAGCCATCATTGAAGAAGTGGCCAAAGTCTGTGGATCCGTGGGTCTCAGTCTGGCTGCACATAATTCATTGTGCACGGGGCATATTCTTTTATTTGGCAATGAGGAACAAAAGAAAAAATGGTTGCCCAGACTGGCAACCGCCGAATGGATAGGTGCCTGGGGATTAACGGAGGCCAATACCGGAAGTGATGCTGGTAATATGAAGTGTACAGCTGTAAAAGATGGAAATGATTGGGTGATCAATGGCACCAAGAACTGGATCACACATGGTATTACCGGTGAAGTTGCTGTGGTGATCTGCCGCACGGGTGAACCCCGCAGTAAAAATAATTCCACGGCTTTTGTAGTGGAGAGAGGTACAGCGGGCTTCAGTGGTGGCAAGAAAGAAAACAAACTGGGCATGCGGGCCAGTGAAACAGCAGAAATGATATTCGATAATTGCCGGATCCCTGATGCCAATCGCCTCGGTGAAGTAGGTGATGGTTTTAAACAGGCCATGAAAGTACTCGATGGTGGACGTATATCGATTGCTTCGCTTTCATTAGGTATTGCCAAAGGTGCTTATGAAGCAGCCCTGCAATATTCACAGGAGCGACATCAGTTTGATCAGCCCATTTGTAATTTTCAGGGTATCTCTTTCAAACTGGCCGATATGGCAACAGAAATTGCCGCCGCCGACCTGCTCACTTTGCAGGCCTGTGATCTGAAAGAAAGAAAATTACCCATGACCAAGGAAGCCGCCATGGCCAAATATTACGCCAGTGAAGTCGCGGTAAAAGTTGCCAATGATGCCGTGCAGATCTTTGGCGGCTATGGCTATACCAAGGATTTTCCCGTCGAAAAATTTTACCGCGATGCCAAA